>JAPWUH010000009.1 GCA_028275645.1 Caldivirga sp. | reverse complement strand
ACTTGGGCAAATTAGGACGGGGGCAGCCTCAGTGGTGGCCAGCAGGTACATGGCTAATTCAATTAGGGAAATTGGGATCGTTGGGTCAGGTAGGCAGGCTAGGGCTCAATTTGAGGCCTTTAACTCACTGGGCGTGTTAACTAGGGTTAAGGTTATCAGCAGGAGTAGGGCCCACGCCGAAGCCTTCGCATCATACATAAGGGCCAGTGGCGTGGATGCCGTGGTTGTTGATGATTATAGGGAGGTGTGTAAGGTTGACGTCCTCATCACCGCCACGAATTCAAAGGAGCCATTCATAAGGGGTGACTACCTGCCTGAGGGTATACACATAAATGCTATTGGGAGTAACTGGAGGGATAGGGCTGAGTTAACCCAGGATGCCGTGAATAGGGCTGATGTAATAGCGGTTGACGATGTTGAGCAGGCAAGGGAGGAGGCAGGCGACTTAATAATGGCCGGGGGTGATGTGTGGAGTAAGGTTGTTCCTTTATCAGACATAGTCACGGGTAGGGTTAAGGGTAGGTTAAATACAAGTTCCATAACAATATTCAAATCCCTCGGCATATCCATAGAGGACGTGGTTACTGCTAAGGTCGTTTACGACAAGGCCCTTAAGGAGGGGCTGGGGTTAAGGCTTGAGTTTAGGGGAATGTTTGACTATAGCCAGTAGTCTAAACTCATAACCGTAGGTACAACCACCCCTCCGCCACTTTCCTAACTATTTCCCCAACCCCAGTGTTAACTACAGTAATACCATTGATTAAGTCATTATAACCAATGTTGTTAAGCTTCATGGCGTACCTACATGCTACAACTTTAACCCCGTTATCCATGAGCTCCTTGATATCTCTCTCAAATTCACTACCCTTGATGAGCGCCTTTACCGCTGTTTGGTGAAACACCACCTCAACCTCAACACTGCCTAGGTCACTCAACAGGTTTCTGCATGATATTAATGCTGCCTTAACTTTATCTAGATCTGATACCTGAATAATTACTCTGTACGTCACATTAAACCCCCATACATGGTTAATGTATACCCTAGATAAGCATTATTTCACATATATCTAACTCAACTGCATGCTTAAGGGTCTAATGGCTACTCTTAATGCCGGTAAGCGGTATAATTGTGGTGGTGGATATCCTGTAGCCGTTTATGTCACCCTTAATAACGTATTCAACCTCAAGGGGGGCTATTAGCGGTTTACTGACCCTATCTAGGTCATCTAAGGCTATCCTTGGGCAAGCCTCAACGACTATTGCATCTGCATTAATACTATTCAACGTATCTGGAGTTGCATCATCAACGTAAACTATGAACGCCTCCCTACCGCTCTCCATTAGCCTGCGCTTAACATCCAACGCATGCCTAATGTTACCTTGACCAGGCTTGCTGGTTAACACAATGGCCACTCTTCTAGCCTCAATGGCCTTCATCAGTGCATTAACCTTTAAGCCAAGGTACCTCCTGAAAACTGGCTCAACATCCTCAACAACTAGCCTATGCGGATCAGCCACAAGGACCCTTGAACCTGGGTTGATTAGCTTAGCCGTCAGGGCGTAGAAGTATCCCCCAGAAACAACAATTATCCTATCAGCCTTAACCGGCATGAAACACCCGGTGAATGGCCCAATGGCTGTGCCGTGTATTTTCCTGGCTAATGATTCGGCGTATAACTTATATAATAATGGGTAAAGTAGTATTGAGCCCTCATAGCCGCTTAACTTAAGTGATAACGCGTCTACAATGTCCTCGTTAGGTACGTAGTAGGCTGGTAGTGCATAAGCCTTAAACCCCTTACCATTGATTACCGTTACCCTACCCCTCTCGGTGGTGAAGCCGTTAATGTTCATGAGTAGTTCCACGTTGCGTGGTAATGCATGACCAATGTGAACTAGGTCGAAACCGGGGGGTGGTGTGGCTATGTCGCATATACCCCAGGCATTCCTGCCACTAACTATGACCTCCCCCACGCCGCGTTTCTTACTCAATAGTTTGGACAACTCAATCGCGGCGTTAATTAGGCCTATTGGCGCCTCAATCATTATGTTCCTACCTTTAACCAGCTCCATTAATTCCTCGATGCCGTCTATCACCAAGTCCCCAATCCTCATCATCAGCAATCCGGCTCTAGGTTAATAAACCCTACATAGGTTGCTTAACTAAGATGCATAGTGAGGTAAAGTATGGATACTACGATGCGGCGGAGAGGATAACCGCAATGTCGGCATTAGCCGTATTATCAACGGCAATTGGAATGGCCTTTAATGAACCCGCTACATCCATAGTACTAGTTGTAATGACCATGCTACCCATGTTACTATTCCCTCCAGCTAAGAGTTACGCGACAGTGAGCATACTTTACCTAGCCCTAGCCTTAATCACCTACAGTAATGTTAATTCACTGAGCCTCATTAATGAACTAGTGGCTATGGTTGGCATTCTGGCGGCGGTTTCATTAACCATCTTTCAACTACCCACCTGGGTCCGTTACTTAACTTTAGGCTCCTACTACGTGCTCGTGGTTATGTCGTCAGCTAACGAGTACTCGCTAATGTACATGATCTTCAGCTTCCTATTGCTCATCTACATCTCGGCGAGGGCATATAGTGGACCACTTAAACTACCGTATAGATACCCAGCGTGGGTGATGTATACCCTGGCGTCCGCACCCATGTTAGTGGCTATATTGGGCTATAGGCTAGGTGGGGTTATCCAGGTGTTACCAAGCCTACTTGCAAGCTTCTCACTAGTCACACCCCTGGTTAAGTCAAGTAGACCTGGGCGTGCATTGGCCATAGCTTTATCACTACCGTCAATGTTAATCATGCCGGCAGCGTCAATGCTCCTAATCCCTGCATTGGCATCCTTTAGAAGGGTGAAGTTTCATAGGGGTATACCACCCCCTGAAACGTGGGTTGACGCTTGGATTAGCGGTAGGTACTACATTGAGAGGGTTATTGATGTAGGGGGCTTCAGCTACGTTCTACTTGGCCGCTACGGCAATGATAGGTACGCCATAAAGGTACTTAGGTACACAAGCCCAGGCAATACGCCCCTGGCCAGCGACCTTAAGGTTGTTCAATCTTTTAAGAGGGAGATGACGAGTTACCTGCTGGTTAACAGTAATAGGGTTGTTAAGGTTTACGAGATCCACATAAACGAAGATAAGCTACCCTACAGGAACCTTGAGTCCTACCTTGAGGACCCACCCTACATAGTCATGGATTACATGGAATACGGCTCCCTAAGACGCTACTTAAGGGAGACAGGTAAGTTGAGTTTAAGCGAGGCCGTCAGGATAGCTTATGAGGTGGCCTTAGCCCTAAAGGAACTTCATGAAATGGGTATGCTTCACTTAGACCTTAAACCCGAGAATATATTATTTAAAGATAAGGATAGGAGGATAATTAAACTCGGGGACTTAGGCGCATCAAAGGTTTACGCTGGGCGTAGTGTTGAGATATCGCAATTCTCACTGGCCTACTCAGCCCCAGAGGTCCTTATGAACAAGGCCGCCACTGATAAGGCCGACATCTACTCGCTGGGCCTAATAATCTATGAAATGTTGATGGGCTTTAACCCACAGCAGTACGTGTTGAGGGGACTCTTACCACCCATAGACCCAAGTATACCTCCACCCATAGCTAACTTGATCCTAAGGAGCATAAGCATTGACCCCCAAATGAGGCCAAGCATAGGTGAAGTATTGGCAACGCTGGAGATGTACATGACGAAGAGTGATGCGACTTACAATACAAGGCACTACGTGGGTAATCGGACTGCTTAGGTTCATTGATTCTAACATTGATGAATTACCGAGTCCCATTAGGTGAATGAACAAAGCCATGGTGTACCTCCACAACTAGCACTTACGAAACCACAAGCAAAGTAAACCAACTACAAGACTCAACCAACCGAGCATCAAGCGGAAAATGTGCAGTAGGGATTCTAACCTACCTTACTATGCCTTAATCATGAAGCAGGTTAACCCTTATTATCGTGTACATGCCTAACCTAACCACTAAACCATCTCTCAACTCAACTTTATTAACACGCTCAAACACACCATTATTATACACGTAAGTGCCGTTTTTGCTATTTAAATCAGTTAAAACCAGCGAACCATTAACATCCCTGCTTATCACGGCATGCCTCCTCGACACGGTTATATCTGGTATGACTATTATGTTCTCTGGCGCACGCCCTATGGTTACTGAGTTGAAGTAAGCCATATCTACGTCTATTGACGTGTTCTTAAGTGAATCAACAGTCGATTCTATGAATGTTATCCTTATTTTGTTGGCTGGCTTCTGCTCAACACGCCTAGTGGTCTCTGAACCAAGGTCCTTCACATTAACTGTAGTATCACCCTTTCCGCTATTCTTCATTATACCCACTTCAAGTCGCAGCTTAAATATTTTACTAGCATAACATAATTAATCATTTCCCTCCCCTAATCGAGGTAGGCAATACCCTTCATTAATGCACTATGAGGATCCTTATTAGGCTACATTACATTACTTTTTAATCGTGTTGTTTTTGTTTGCGGGTGTTAGTGTTTTAAGGTGTCCTTAAGTTAGGGGTGATCTTGTTTTCATTGGGGATATTTTTCTTGGCGTGTTAAGACTGTTGTCGACTTGGTTATGAGGGATCCTGAAACTAGGTTAAGGTTTACTAAGACAGTAACTGGTGAAGCCAAGGTTAAGACCGGTGCAGGCATGGTGAAGGACGTACCCCACGGATTTCCGGTAAGCTCTACTGGTCATCCACACTATGGCGGCGAACAAGTGCAGTACAAAGGGCAGGGGGATTGGGGATCTGGCTAATGGAGAATAAGGGAATAGAGAGAGGATAACGTTAGAGAAGGCGCTATAAACGCAATTAATTACATATTATTTATAGGGGTATTAACCATGAAGCTAGTATTGAAGAATAACACCACTTGAATTATGTACCACTCGCCATCGTGGTTGAATGCAGGGTACTAACTTTAGCTTAATCTGGTTATCCTTATCCTAACGTTGCCAATCCATATTACACGTGTTTCGTCAATGCCTAAAGCCACAGAATCAACCCCCTTTAACACACCCTTATCCTCAATCATTAACCCCTTGCCTGTTACAATTAGGTTACCTTCATTGTTAATGAGCGTAATGGAAACGTCACCTACCTTAGCTGGAAGCGTTACATCGTTACCTTTACCGCTGCCCACCGTGACCTTATCCCTAACAAGCACGCCCCTACTGAACTCCACCTGAGGCTCTATTATGCTTATTACAACGCTTGGTATCTTTTGGCACGTTGCAACATCAACAAGTACAGTCATGTATAGCCCAAACCCTAAGGCTATCCCCATTAATACGGCAGCCATTACGGCATATGATGATTGAAATGAGATGGCTGAAAACGCTGTAATGTACAGTAATGCGGCTACGCCACCAACAAGTTCATTAGCCCTCTTACAGGTTATGATCCTTTCCCTAACGTAAACCCTCATTAAAAGTACCATTGCTGTGGAGACCAGTATGAGAAACAACATGATTGATAACGATGTCCCTATGCCTATAGGTATCCTAAACATGAAACGGTCCAGGATATCGTAAAGTAGCACCACTAGTACTAGTAGCACCAAGGCTGGTATGTTATGTATTATCAATGATTCAACCTCTGACGTTAATCTAAGCCTAACCATACTCAACACCCAGGTAATCAGTTATCCTACTGACCCTACTCGGCATGAGTCTTAAGGCCCCTTTGTACGTGAGTAGCCTGTCCAAGAGCTCATAGGCCTCGGCACCCCTTCCAATTGGCCCATTTTCAAGCGCCCTTTTAACCGTCTCCCTTATGTGCCAATTACCAACCGTTACGAAGTAACTTGGCAGAACCTCCCTAAATATTACCACCTCAGCCGTCCTGCCAATCCTATTAAGGTACTCAAGTATGGGTAGCCTTGCAGCGTAGAAACCACCATCCATTTCACTAAGCCTTCCCCCGTAATCCTCATCAACCACGTGGACCACTACATCCTCACCGGTAACTAGGGCTGAGGATGGGTACCAGACTTCAATCCACCTAGCCCTATAGGCACCCGGCCTAAGCATTACTACGAACCTGTTGCCTAAGTATTCCCCATAGAAGAGGAGTTCCTCGCTAAGCTCAGGGAGATTAAGCACCCTATCCCTCAGCCTACCACCTATTATTGAATCCACAGCCGTTATAGACCATCTGGTCGGTACAAGTCTCCTTCTCCTCCTCTCACCTAACATACCCATTGATAACGCCCTTGTTAGCGTGTAGATGCTTAAACCACCCTTGTAGGCCTCCCATACGGCATCAGAGGCCTTAGCATCATCATTAATTAGCTTGTCGATGACCCTAGGGACCTTGGGATTGCTGGATACGTTAATCCTAAGCGCCATCGCCGCTGGTGGGTTAGGCGCCAGAAGCTCATTAACGCCAAGCCCCGTTAACCTACCCTTAAGCCTAGCCTCCATATCAACCGGCCTCTCCGAGACCGAGGCTGGGGCCAGTTCATTATCGTATAGTGCTTGGATTTCATTAACCTTAACCCTCATTGAGGCGGCGACCATCGAGGACCTAAGTCTAATTATGTCGTACAGGCTTAACCTACCCCACCACCCACTGGGGTCGTCGTAGTATGCGGCATCTATGCCGTGGATGTTGGGCGGTATGTTAAACATAACGTTAACTGCAGGGTAACCAGCCTCCCCAACAACCACGGATGGGGGTGATGAACCATCAACACGCCCATTAATGTACCTACCCACCCTACTTAACGCCAGTCTCCTCTCAAGTATTGGGCACCTTGGCAACCCACACAGGTTCCTGTACCCCTTGCAGGCTAGGCATAGCTCAGGCCTGATTCTAATACTAGTCACGGCTGTTTGAATTAATGTGGTGGGTGTTTAAAATTGTTTCATTAAATTAAGCCGGCGCCTTAGTCACATTGACCGTGAATGAGAACTCCTTAACCTCACCAGGCCTTATGACCACTAACCCCATCCCATTGTGGTAGGCGTCTGGGGCACCACTCATTGGCTCAACGGCCACCGCTCCTGGAACTCCTGTATAGACCTGAAGGTACCTCATGTTAACCCTGGTCATGGTTATGCTTGAGTATGATGATTTAAGCTCAATTGGGTCATCGACCAGGAAGCAGTCATCCCAATCGCCCCTAGTCAACTCACGCCTTATGAGCCTACCCGTGGGTATCTTGTCCACTGCCTCGCATTGATAGGACTCGCCACCAGCCCTAATATCCCAGTCACTTGAAACTAGGAAGTATGGGTGGGCGCCAACGGTTAGTGGTGCATCCGATGAACCAATGTTTTGGATTATAAACCTGGTCGTTAGGCTGTTGCCGCTTAACTCATACTTAACCGAAATGTCCAGTACCGTTGGGTAGCCGCTGTGCCTAAGTACGTAATTAAGTAGAGCAGAGTTTATCGTTGATTCCTTAACCACGAAGTCCTTATCAAGCACAAGACCGTGAATAGCGTTATTCTCCCTAGGGGGCCACCATTTAACCGGTAAAGTATACCTAACACCATTAAACACGTACTCGGCTCCACGCACCCTATTGGCGTATGGTATGAGAATTGCCATACCACCCCTCGTAGGCATGTCAAGGTTACCCCTCAGCACCACATCCTTACCTCTAATGCTCCACGAATACAAGTACGCACCCCTCTCATAGATTACGACTTCAGATTCACCATCCCTAAGCCTAATCACGGCTATACACCCAGTTAACTAAGGTTAAAAGTATTATCACCATGCAGAGGCCCCATCCCTCACTGATCAATGCCGCTGAAAAGGGTTGCTAGGCTAACAGGGTTTAATGCCAGTCGGCATACTTGGCTTTAAAAACGGGTTATACTACTATAAAGTTTAGTGTAGGCGTTGGACTAAGTAGAGCCGCGTTCATAGTGGGTAGCTTTACGGCTTTCATGAAGCCGCTGGAGCTTGAGTTCTGCGGTGACTCCTACTGCACATCACTACCACCGGTAGGTACCTGTACAGGTATGAGGTAAATGGTGAAGCGCTACTTGACAACGCACGACAAGCCTTGCCCTTTCTAGGGGGTGGGGTTGCTCTGCTGTGTGGGTTTCGCCACGCTGGCGATGCTTGAGTGTTTGGTACTCAGGTTGGTGCCCTGGAAGGGGTTTTCCCTTGCCTTAGATGAGCCGGTGGGGCAATACCCCACTGTCACTACCCCACGGTAGACGAAGTAACACCCAAGACCCCAGCAGTGAAAACCCGCCCAAAAGGGTGGGAAGGGGGTCATCCAGGTTACGGTGGTAATAAGACCTTAAAACGACATGCCCATTCACCACACAGGCTCTGATAACCAGCCTTTAAGGTAACTTTGGAAGGTCATTCAGAATACAAGAGGTGGTACTTCGTAGATGGAGGTTATGAGATTCTCCTTAACGTTAAACGTATGCCTAAACTTAATGCTAAATACACCGGTAAATGGATTAAGGGTGTATCAATACACTGGCTCATGAATGGGAGGTTAACGGATTCAGGATAGATGTGGCAGCGGGTTTACCACCATGGCTTAATGATTCATCCATAACCTATGGTGATGGGCCATTGAAGTCGAGTTAAGTAATGAACCGATTAAGGGTACTTAAGTAATGAGCGCTGGGTTCTTCTCGATAAGGTTTAAGTGATGCATTAGATGGCTCTAACTGCAACAATAATGTACATGTTACCTTCACCCTCCTCATTTTTCTCGATGGATTCACCCAATATCTTAAGGAACCTGAGCAGCATCATGTAGCAGACGTAGTCGTCAGTCTTAATTATCACTCTTGAACCAACTGGAACCTTAACTAACTCCCTGGCCACTATGTTCAATGGGGTTGGGCAACTCATGCCACTTACATTAATCTCATAGACACCATCAACATTACTTACACTACTCATAGACTCAGTCTCTACTTTAACGCCTTTTAGATGTACGCAATTGGGCATAAAATGCACCTAATCATTGGTTTAAATTACCTAAGGGGGTTAATCATGCTCGTGACCATGAGTAATACACCTATGAGTAAGGAGGAGAGGATAAGCAGATTCTTGAGGCATGTGGGTAAATACGCAGCCATAGGTGTCAACTTGACGTCACTGGCCCTAGGCTGCTCCGTTAAGGTAGACCTATACAATGTCCTGTACCCCGCATTAGCCATTGTAAGAAAGAGGATTAGTAACCTAAACATCGATATTGCACCCCGTGAGGACGTGGCGGTGCTTAAGGGCAGTGAACCAGAGGTGATGAGGGTTATAACTAGTGTAGAGCCGCTGAGGATTCCCATCAGTGATGTGAACACCTTTAACCCAGAGACCTTGGTTATCCTGGCTGAGGTTTTTCAGGGTGATGCAGGTGACCCAGATTCCCTAGCCAACCTAATGGTTAAGCTTTACGAGGAGTTGTCTAAGGCTGGTGTTAAGATAACCATAGGTAAGGGGCATAGCATAGTGAGCACCAAACCCAACGCCAGCATCTACGTCCTCGACTTCGTGAAGACCAGGGTTAAGAACGACTCCTACACACTCATTAATAACGATACTATTCAGGTCATTGACCCAACCGACGACATCGCATCATATAGGCAAGTGTCAGTGGCGCTTAGCAACGCCCTCAACGACCTATTCTCTAAGGGAACCTACAAGAACCTTGAATTTTACCCAGTCTACGATGCACCTGGTGAATACAGTGATAGGCTGCTTGCCGAGGTTAAGAGGTACATAAATGAGGTTGGGGGTAGGTTCCACGATGTTGAGCAGCCTAGATTGGGCTACCTCCTAATAGGGTCCACCGTAGCCGGTGAGTTGGATAAGGAACCACCCATGTTCTACAGCGCAATTAAGGAGGGGTTTAAGGTGCTTGTGACTAGGCCCTTCGGTGAATTAAGCATAATAGGCACCTACGTGGGGCTTCACGTCGATGAGGATCTTTACGATAAATTCGAGAAAGAGGTCATGAGTGTTAATGAACTTGAGCGCATTAAGGATGATGTACTTGAGTGGATGTCAAAGCCAAACATTGATGTGGCTAAGGTGATATACAGGCATCTACCTGAACTTGGCCACGGCTTCAAGGATGATGAGCACGTGGCCGCCACCATAGACATCAGCGGACCGGGGATATTCGTCTTTAAGGAGCTTGCAGAGACCGCTAGGGTGGATATTAAACTAAGTAGCATACCACTGATAAGCCCAGAGGTAGCGGAATTCGCGGCCTCAAACTACATAATAGCCGACGCAACGGCAGGCACAAATGGGGCAATAGCAATAGTGGCCTCGGGCAAGGTCATCGATGAGTTGGTGGATGAACTCAGTAAGATACCTGGGTTAAGGCCTATGGTGATAGGTGAGGTGGTTGGGAAGGGTGGTGGATCATTACTAGTCCCAGACTACGTAACCAGGTACATTAAGGATAAGTCACTCCTCGCTAAATTAACAGTCGCATCAAACATACTTCAAGGTGTTGCAAGGGTTAGGCAAACCTCAAGGTTAATTAGGGCTGAGATAAGGATCACTGGTAAGGTTCAGGGGGTTGGCTTTAGGCCACTGATAAGGAGGAATGCGAAGTCGCTTGGATTAACCGGTGTTGCTAGGAACAATGAGGATGGGTCCGTGTCGGTAATAGTGGAGGGGGAGGAGGGTAATGTGAAGGCCTTCATAGAATCCCTAAGCAATATTAATGTTGCTGAGGTGAGTAACGTGGATATTAAGTGGAGTGAGTATAAGGGCGAGTACGCGGACTTTAACATTGAGTGAGGGCAAAGGCCGAGATCAACGGCCTAACCAGTTGAAAGCACAATGCCCACCTCACCAATAGCCAAGGATTTTTAAATCACAGCCAACCGACGGAACCGTGGAGGATGTTACTGGTAGGGGGTTTAAGGAGGTTAAGGGCGTTGACCAGGTTTTAAATGAGGCCTTAAGGTTCATTAGGCATGAACCCAACGTAGTTGAGGTTAACCTCGAGGATGCGGTTGGAAGGTATTTAGCCGAGGATGTGTATTCAAGCGTCAATGTACCACCATTCAATAGGTCGGCCGTTGATGGCTACGCCGTGAGGAGCATAGACACATTCGGGTCATCGCCAACCAACCCAGCGATACTGAGGGTTAAGGGGTACCTACAGGTGGGTGATGACCCAGGAAGGTACATCATCGGCCAGGGGGAGGCTGTGGAGATAGCCACAGGGGCCCCACTACCACCTGGCGCCGACGCTGTGGTTATGTACGAAAACACAGGTAGGAGGGGGGATTATGTTGAGGTTTACAGGCCAGTGGCCCCAATGGATAACGTGTCAAGGGTGGGTGAGGATGTTGCCGCCGGTGAATTAGTGTTTAAGAGGGGTACATTGATTAAGCCTTGGGATTTAGGGGTATTGGCGTCCATGGGTATTATTAAGGTTAAGGTCTATGAACCAAGGGTGGCCTTACTGGTTACCGGTAACGAGTTAGTTGAGGTTGAGGATGTCGCTAAGAATGGCCTACCACCTGGTAAGGTGATAAACAGCACCAGGTTTATACTGGCATCGATGCTTAAGGAAATGGGCTGCACCGTGGATTATCTCAAGCTCCCTGATGATGAGCAAGCAATAAGGGATGCAGTCATTAAAATGCTTAACAACCACGACGCTGTAATAACCACGGGTGGGGCATCTGTGGGTAAGGCCGACTACACGATTAAGGCTGTTAGGGGATTAAACCCAGATTACATAAACCATGGGCTAGCGATTAGGCCGGGTAGACCCAATAGCATAGCTGTGAAGGATGGTAAGCCAATATTCATGTTGAGCGGCTTCCCAGTGGCATCATTAACAGGCTTCGAGGTTCTGGTTAGGCCAATACTACTCCACATGATGAATGCTGTTGATGAACCCAGACCTAGGATTAAGGGTACGCTGACCAGGAGGGTTGCCACACCCATAAACACGAGGTCTTTCGTTAGGGTGAGGGTTTACGTGGGTAAGGACGGTAAAACATACGTTGAGCCGCTGGCCCTAACAGGTAGCGGTATCTTAACCACGCTGGTTAAGGGTAATGGGATACTTGTGGTGCCTGAGAATAGGGAGGGGTATGATGAGGGGGATGAGGTTGAGGTTGAGTTGATAAGGCCGGTCTTTAATGAGCAGGCGAATAAACCTTAACCAAGAACCCCCTAACACCACTCAACACCTGAACTAACGAGCCGTAGTTAACATGCTCCCTAGGAACCTTACCATACACAACAACCCTCTCCTCACCGTAATCACTAGTTAGGGCTAGGAAGAAGTCACCTAACTCATCTATGCGTGCACCGAGGCATAGGGTGTACTCCTCCTGAGGTAGGTACATGTCCACGGTTAACTTAACTAACCAACCCCCGCATTTAACATTTCCCCTAAACACTGGGGTCACGTCGGAGATTATCACTGCCTCACCATTTGAAAGTAGGTATATGTTGATCGTCTTAGGTTCACCGTTAATGTTCATTATGAGTGAGGCAAAGGCCTTAACCGACCTGCCTAGGGTTCTGTAGGCGTAGACATCTATCAAACTCCACTTAACCTTATAATCCCTGTACACCGCTAGGAAAGCCTCAATGAACCTATCAACCAGGTTCACAAGGCCCGTAGCCTTAGCCCGATTTTTACTTTTCCCGATTCGGCAGAACTAAAGCCACCCCCATGCAGTAAGGGGTTCTAGGTGCGAATGCAACCGGCCTGCATATGGCTGATTAAGGTTTATAAAATGCTTACCCAGTGGGGGCTATGTGGTGTCTGTTAAGGTTCTCCAATACAGTAACGATTACCTGAAATTCGTGGTGGAGGGTGTTAAGCCAAGCTTAGTTAACTCGCTTAGAAGGGTGCTCATATCTGACGTGCCTGTGTTAGCCATAGACAGGGTAATTATCCTGGACAACACCACGGTTATGTATGATGAGGTGCTTGCCCATAGGCTATCCATGATACCCCTCAAGACTAACCTAAATAAGTTGCCTAAAATTGAGGAGTGTGAGGAGGAGCTTGTTGACCCAAGCCTATGCCAGGTTAGGTACCAGCTAAGCGTTAAGGCTAATGACCAGGTGGTGTCGGTGTACGCCAAGGACCTAGTCCCAGATGACCCAGACTTCGCACCACTGTACCCAGACACGTTGATACTGAAGATGAGTAAGGGCCAGGTCTTATCCATCGAGGCATATGCTAAGCTAGGCAGGGCCAGGGATCATGCGAAGTGGCAGGCATGCTTAGCGTCATACTACTACTACCCCAAGGTCCAACTACTCAATGCCAAGGATGAGAGGTGCGCTGCGTGTAAGGAATTCTGTAAGGGCATTAGTAAGGGGGATGATGGATACGTCATAACCGACCCACTGCAGTGCACATTCGATAATTGGAAGACCTGTGAGGAGGTGTGCAGTGGGTCATTGGTTGTGGATTGGGATGAGGATAAGTACGTGTTTTGGATTGAAAACTACGGAAACATGGACATGCTTAGCCTTATTAAGGAGGCATTCAGGATTTGGAAATGGCGCTTCACCACGCTGCTGGATTTAATTAAAAGTGAGGCCAGGAGGCAGGCATCTCAGAGACCCGGCGAAGCCCCCACCGGTGCTAATGCCGAAGGTAGCAGGGGTGGTGAGGTTAGTAATCAATAATAGCGTAAATCGCATAGTCGCGCTGATTTTAATTAATCAATAATTAATGATCCTTAGCGTATCAACGTAGGTACTTCCTTGGGTCGGTTAACTTACCCTCAAGTGCCGCGGCGGCTGCCGTAGCCGCATTGGCTAGGTAAACCTTACCCTCAGGGGAACCCATCCTACCCTTGAAATTCCTACTACCCGTTGAGACAGCCACCTCACCTGGGCCGATAACGCCAAAGTGGCCCCCTAGGCACGGCCCGCATGTACCGTAGGTAACCACACACCCAGCCCTAGTCAACACATTTATGTAACCCGCATCAAGGGCCTTCATGAATAGGTCCCTTGAGGCTGGTATGGCTATGCACCTGGCCTTAACCTTACCGTTCTTAAGTATCCTTGCCGCCACCTCCAGGTCACTTAACCTGCCATTTGTGCATGAACCTATGAACACGTAGTCAACCTCAGTACCCTCAACCTCGGTGATAGACTTAACGTTATCCACGCTGTGGGGTGCCGCCACCAGGGGTTCAAGCTTATTGAGCTCAATGGTGTAGCTATCTACATACCTAGCATCCTGATCTGGGGCAGTTACCTTAGCCTCAATACCCCTACTCCTCCTCAGGTAATCCAAGGTTTCACCATCAGGTATGAATATGGCTGCGTCTGCCCCAAATTCAACACCCATGTTAGATACCGTAGCCCTGTAATCCATCGGGAATGCCTTGGGCTTCTCCACCTGAAACTCAACGGACTTACCATTAAGGCCCTCAGCCTTAAAAACGGAGAGTATGTGCAGTGCAACATCCTTACCGTAAACGCCCAGCGATGGTTCGTTAACTAGCCTTATTAGGAATGGCTCAGGAATCATAATCCATGTCTTACCCGTGATCAATATGGCGGCCATGTCGCTAGCCCCCATTCCCTGGGCAAAGGCGCCTATAGCCCCAACAGTGGTTGTGTGGCTATCAGCAGCCATAACGACCTGACCAGGTAGCGCGTACCTCTCAAGCAGTATCTGGTGGAGTATACCATCGCCGACGTCGTGGAAGTTCCTCACGTTTATTGATTTAGCGAACCTCCTCAGTTTAACCTGAATCTCGGCAGCCCTCTCATTGGGTGGAGGCGCCAGGTGATCAAAGGCTATTACAAACCTATCAAGGTCCCAAACCTTAACCACCCCTATATTCTCCATAACCTCAACAACGTGATGACCTGTTAAATCGTGGAATGCCGCCAGGTCAACGCTTATCTCAGTTACGTCGCCGGGTGCCACCTGCCTCCCAGCGGCCCTACTTAGTATCTTTTCTGTTAATGTGAGGCCCATTAGCCACCACTTTAACACGGCTACCCAATGAGGGTTTATTAATTTTACCAAGATTATTATTCTACTGAGAGTTAACTTTTGTAAAATTTAATAGTGATTACATGTAAACTATAACCACTACTTACCGCTCCTCATCATTCTCCTCAACTCTTCACCAACAATCTCAATTCTGTGGTTCTTAATCTCATTGAGTAGCCTATTTAGGTTCCTCATACCACTCTCATACTCGTTTAACCACTCCCTGGCGAATTCACCGCTCCTAACCCTCTCAGCCGCCTTCCTCATCCTCTCCTTAACTGTTTCATCAAGGATGTATGGACCTACGGTTAACCCACCGTACCTTGCGGTTTCACTTACCCCATTAAGCATCCCGTAGATGCCCCTCTCCCATATTAGGTCCATTATTAACTTAGCCTCATTAAGGACCTCGAAGTAGGCCACCTCAGGTTGGTAGCCCAACTCCACCATCGTTTCGAAGCCCTTCTTGATAAGCTCCATTAAGCCTCCAACTAGGACTGTCTGCTCGCCTATTAGGTCGGTCTCGGTCTCCTCGGCGAATGTGGTTTCAATAACGCCAACCCTGGTGAAGCCATTAGCCTTAGCTACGGCCAACGCCCTCTTAAGTGCCCTGCCTGTATAGTCCTGATGAACAGCAACCAATGCAGGAACTCCCCAACCCCTAAGGTACTCGTCCCTAACCGCCTTACCTGGTGCCTTAGGGGCAACCAGGGTTACGTCAACGTTGCTCGGTGGCTTAATTAGGTTGAACCTTATGTTGAAACCGTGTGCGAATACAACCAGTGAACCTGGCTTCAGGTTGGGCCCTATTTCACTCTCCCAAACCTTAGGTTGAACCATATCCGGCAGTAGAACAGCAACTACATCAGCCATTCTTGTGGCCTCAGCTACACTATAGGTCTCAAATCCCTCCTGCCTAGCCAGGTCAAAGCTCTTGCCTAGCCTAACACCCACTATTACGTTTAACCCACTATCCCTCATGTTCAATGCCCATGACCTACCCTGTATGCCGTAGCCTAGGATGGCTACTACCTTGCCTTTCAACTCTGATAAGTCCGCATCACCTTCCCTGTATATCTTAGCCATTCCTCTCACCCATTAACGAGACTTGAGCCTCAGGTATACTTATACTTGCCGTTGCTGTGTAGCTCACTTTAACGACATCGTATAATTTATTCAACTTGTTGCAAACCCAGTTAACCTCATCCTCAATACCCTCGACGTAAATATCAACATCTATCGCATCCCTATTAAACGAGGCGGTTATGGCCTTAACGTTAACCTTACCCCTCCTCACTATATTGAGCGCCCTGACCAGCGGATCCAGTCCTCCATCTGTGTTCAGTAGTGTTAGGTTTATCCTGTAGCTGTTCATAACGCATCACCGTACCTCAGGTTAACCTTGAACCCGTCGGGTAGGACCACTTCACTAAGCCACTTCCCGGGTTGAACCCATGGCAGTACTAGGTCCCTCTCCCTATCAATAGTGACGTCAACTATCAATGGTTCATTATTCCTAATCGCCCTAGCTACGCTACTCCTCAATTCATCGTAGTTGCTTGGCCTGACGCCATCTATGCCGTAGGCCTCACCTATCTTTATGAAGTCTGGGTTAGCCTGGAAGTCAACGGCTATTATCCTCCTACCGTAGAGTAACATTTGCCAATGCCTAACAAGCATTAAGGCTGAGTTATCGAAGATAACCACTATTATGGGTAGGTTATATTCCCTGACTAGGGCTAGGTTCTGCATCGTCATTTGGAATGAGCCGTCACCATCAATATCCAGGACTGGGACATTGGGCCTAGCCACCTTAGCACCCAGGGCCGCCGGTATGCCGAACCCCATTGTCCCCAGGCCGGCGCTGGTTATGAAGGTTCCAGGCACGTAGACGTCCCAATGCAGCTCACTCCACATTTGGTGGCTACCAACACCCGTCGCCACTATGGCCTGGGGTGGCGTAACCTCCCTAATGACCTTAAGTACCTTCCAGGGGGCGAAGCCTGGCATATCGCTGGTTTCCCTGAACTTCTCGTAGGCCTCCTTAATCGACCTTAACCAGTTGACGAATTGCTCATTCTTAACGGCGGCCTTAGGCAACAGCTCAAGCATCATCCTTAAGGTAGCCTTCGCATCGCCAATAATGCCCACGCTCGGTTTAACGTTCTTACCAATCTCACTCTTATCAATGTCAATGTGAATTATCCTCCTCC
>JAPWUH010000207.1 GCA_028275645.1 Caldivirga sp. | reverse complement strand
TTATCTTAACAAGCCCCCTCCTCTCAAGGTAATAGTAGAACTTCAGGTGGTCTATTACGAGGTCGAATGAGAAGTGGGTTGGGTTAGTGGCCCTACCGTACAACCTCATTATTTTATCCGCATCCTCATTCCAAGTCCTCACATGTGGGTATATTGCAGCGAACACGAGGGCCTGGTCGAACTTAGCTAGTTGGGCTATGCTGGATTGGGCAGGCCCATTGATGGTGTCGTTGAAGTACTGGGAGGTCCCCCAGGATATGTCCTCATGAAGGTCAGCAATCCTCATAGGATTAACAAGCCAGGGAGGTTTATAAGGATAGGTGGCTGCGGGTGGTTGCTTCTCGGTATTAGTCGTGAAAGCTTTAATTCCCCGATGCATGCTGTGGATGTGCATGGTTTAAATAGCCCCGTGGAGTATGTGCTACTATTGACGTACGCGCTGGTCTGGTCCGTGATACCACTCTACGCCCTATTCTCAACCTACATACTCTACTCAAGCGGCTTAACGCTAATGGGCATAGGCCTATTCAGCACATTTTACAACGTAGCCTCCATGATTGGCCAATACTCGCTAGGCTACTTATCAGACTTATTGAGGAGTAGGAGGAGGTTAATTATACTTGACCTGCTCCTGATGATGCTGGCTACGGTTATCCTCGAGCTTAATACATACATAACCTACTACATGTTCACCTCAGTTATAGTTGGTTTCCTGGCGGGTGGCTTCTCGGCGCTAATGCTGGCTTCATCATCCGAGATCTCCATGGTTAAGCTGGGTAGGAGCATTAGCATCGTTAGGATTGGGGGTGCCGTGGGTTGGATTGGGGGTAGCCTGGTGATTCCATTCCTGATCCTTTATTCATCACTCAGATACGCAACCCTATTCGCCCTATTTGAGTTAACCGTGGCACTGGTAATAACGGTAGCCATGCTTAAGGAGACCTACTCAGCCAGGTTCACGACAAGGCTGACGTTGGGTACCTGGTCAATCATATCAGCCTACTCGCTAATAGCCGGGTTGGTTATATCCTCGGCTTCATGGTTCCTGCCGGTTTACGTGTATGTAAGGCGTGGTTCAATACTGTACCTAGGCGAGGTCATTGCTGCTGGTGCAGCCGCCGAAGTGCCGACCATGATGGCTGCGGGTAGTTTATTCGACTTCAGTTCAACCTTTAGGAGGTACCTATTCATGGTTAACGGGGTAGTGCTGTCACTGGCCTTCATACTCTACTCTCAGTTACCTTTAAGTGCCTTAATCGCGGCCCAGGTCATTAGGGGTATTGGCTACGCCTTATTCATAATATCAACACCAGCCCTATTAATGAGCCTTGGCGTGGAGAGGGGTAAGGGTTCGGCGGTATTCTTCTCAACCTTCTCCCTAGGGTCCATACTTGGTGGCCTGGTGGGTGGCGTACTGTCAACGGTCATGGGTGTTAAGTACCTATTCATCGTCCTGTCGCTAACCTTCTTAGCAGCCTCCATACTCATGAACGTGGCTTTCATGGGCAAGGTTAGGGTTGTTAAGAGGGCAATTTAACCATAGGCGGTTAGCGTCACCTAATGTATCTTAGTAGCAGTTCCCTGCTCTTCAAGACTCCTGAATCGTAATCCTCCCTACCCTCATACTCCAGTGAAACCCAACCATTGAAGCCATGCCTCCTGAGCATGTTAAACACCCTATCGTAATCTATATCCAGGGTGTACCACACACCACCCCCAAAGTACGTCTTGGCGTGGACCATGGCCGTGTATGGGGCTATCATCTCCAGCTGTTCATATGTGTTCTCTATGAAGTTGCCTGTGTCCATTATTGCCCTGAAGTACTTTGAGTTAACACTGTTGAATAGCCTAACCATGTTGGTGGCGTTGCCTGAAACACCCCAGTGGTTCTCCATGCCCAGTATGATGCCTAAGTCCTCTGCGGTTGGGAGTAGGTTCCTTATGGACTCCTCAACCCACCTTAAGGCATCCTCCTCCGTGTAGCCGGGTAACGGTGGTTCCTTGCCCTTATTCTTCATTAACTCGTCGAAGCTTTCAATGGTTCTCCACCTACCTGAATTAACCCTGATGATGGATGCCCCAAGTACGTAAGCCACGTTCAGCCACCTCTTAACCATCTCAACCTCCTTATCCCTAGAGCCGGTTAGTGGGTTGACGAAGTTGTTGTGTATGGACACGGCGTATATGCTTAAACCAAGGTTGAAGGCCATTCTCTTAACCTCCTTAAGGTCGCTTAGGCTTAAACCCTCCAGGTGGTCCTGCAGAACCTCCACCCCACTAAAGCCGTGCTTTGAGGCCTTCTCAAGGTAGTGGTTTATGGGCATCTTCCCCCTCTCGAAGTGCCAGTATGAGTAGGTTGAAACCCCCAGGTTCATACGCCTAGGCCTTGGTTAAATTTATTTAAGTATTCCTCAGTACCTTAAGCCATACCTCAACATTAGCAGTGACTTGGCGAACCTAGATAACACGTTAGCCAACCCCTCCGGCTTCCTCTCGCTTAACCATAGCTTAGCGTAGGTCTCTA
>JAPWUH010000008.1 GCA_028275645.1 Caldivirga sp. | reverse complement strand
AGGGGTTTACTTGGCGTGATTTCGTTTTTAGGCTAGGCATTAATGTTCGTGATCTAGCATTTAAATCCAGGTGCTTAGGGTTAAGGGAGGATGCTAAATGGTTAATGTTATTACTAAGTGTAAGTGTGAAAGGTTTTTAAACACGTGACACTGATGGTAGTTGGTAGGTGAGTGTCATGAGTAGTAATGAGGTTAATGAGGAGGTTAACTTCACAACCAATCTACCACCGGATAAGGTTAAGAGGGTGGTTGAGGCGCTTAGGGATGTTTATGACCCTGAAATACCGATTAACGTGTATGACCTAGGCTTAATATATGATATTAGGCTTGAGGATAATAAGCTTAAGGTTAAAATGACCCTAACGGCCGTGGGCTGCCCACTCTCACAGGACTTAGGCTACAGGGTTGGTGAGGCTCTGCAGGCCGCTTTACCTGAAGCATCAGATATAGACATAGATGTAGTCTTCGATCCGCCATGGACACCGTTAAGAATGACTAATCTAGGCAGGGAGATGTTTAAGGCAATATACGGCTACGACATAGTGGAGCAGTGGCAGTCTCAACAGTCTCAGGCCCAGGAAACCCAAGCTGGGCAGCAACAGTAACAAAGTGAACGATAAGTGTTGCTTGTGGTGTTGTTTCTTGGTTGGTTTGGGGTTTTGGTTTATTGGTTAATGTTTTGTTTCTGTCATCTTTAATCCCCTTTGCCTAGCTTTTCCGGTGCCTGGGGTTTACGGTTTACTTTACTTAGATGAGCCGGTGAGCCAATACTCCACCCCTACCAACAACCCTAAAGAGCAACAACTAAAACCCCACAACGAAAACAAACTCAACAGGGCAATGAGGAGGTCATCTTTACCTCACTTCCTGATATCTATAGGTTTATTATTGATAATGGGATCTTCATTTCCTCAGCTAATAGGCCGGCATGATGACCTCTGAACTTCATCACCTTGTCATCATTAAGCTTATAGAGGTAGATCAACACCGTTGAGTCCATTGGTATAACCCATACATCACCCATCCTTGATGCAGTGTTGCCTGTAACACCACCCAGTAGTTCATTAACCTCACCCGCATTGTATATGAGTAGTGGCTTGCCTATTGCTGACAAAGTCTCCTTAACCTCATTCTCAAGAGACTTGTCACTTAGCTTTAGCTGAAGGGCCCTGGGTTCACCGTAAGGGGCTATGGATAGTGAATCCATGAGCCTAGTCATTATCCTTAAGTTGACCACATCCCCCTGCATTACCTGGACCTGCCCATGGTCGGCGGTCACCACTACGGTTGTTGATTGAGGTAGGTGCCTAATTAACCTACCCAATGAGTTAAGTAGTTCAATTAACGCCACCTTATACTCCATGGAGCTTGGCCCATACTCATGTTGAATGGAGTCGAGGAGCGGTATGTAGACGTAAACCAGTGAATTACCTTCGATGGCCCTTAAAGCCAGCACTAAGGCGTCGTAGATGCTGATGTACTCCTTGATCTCAGTACCTCTGTATATCAGGTCTGACAGCCCACCGCTTAAGCCCTTTGGTAGTATGACCACTGACTGGTAACCGTTTGCCTTAGCCTCCTCAAAGATCGTTGAGCCACCGTAGAATATAACCCTTAGATCATATCCCGCATCCTTTAACCCATTCCTCTTACCCTCCGGCATAGGCCCCATCGTTAACGTGTTGACTAGGCCCCCAGCCTCCTTAACGTACATGACCGTACCGAGCACGCCATGGACACCAGGCGGTACACCCATGGATAGTGTCGTTAATACCGTTGAAGTAACTGATGGGAAGACTGTGGTTAATTCGTGAACTTCCCCAAGCCACTTAGCCTCCTCACATTCACCACAGTACTGCTTGAGGTGAACGTAACCTAAGCCATCAATTAGCATCAGTAGGATTCTCCTACCCTGAATCCTATCAAGATCACCCCTTAACCCTGCATATTGACTCTTAACACCCAGGAAATTACCTATCGAGACTGACAAATTAAGTATACTCCCCCCAGTATAATCAGGCTTAACCAAGTCCATGTCCTAAGGCGTGTCTCAGCGCTTTTAACGATTACATTCGATGTATTAGCGTTTTGCGACTACCGCTGGCTAGGTTAGTCCTCTGTGTGAGTTTATTAGCTTCACTGGTGGTTCATAGGTATCTGTCGGAGTAAACGCTATAACGATAACGCTTCACATTTACAGGTATTTAAACTGATATCAATAGCGGTAACAATACCATTGTTTAAGTAAGTGGTTATGAATCAGCTATTCATCGATACTATGATGTAATATAATTTATTATGAAAGTGAAGTGAAATAAGACTTAAAAACTTTAATTCTATACTTAAATATATGTCAACAAAAACGGCTAATCCAGGTGTTCTAGGTCTATCCGGTTATGCATTAACTATGTTGATAGTAAGCTTAGCCAACGCCGGCCTAATTTCAGGCTCAAATGTTGCTTTAGGTTTAGCGGCGTTTTATGGGGGTCTCGCCTTAATGGTAGCTGCACTCTATGAGTATAGGGCCGGTAATACATTCGGATACTTAGTGTTCTTCACTTATGGAGCATTCTGGGAATGGTTCTTCACCACTATCCTATTAATAGATCTACACATTATTGGAGCCAGTCCTGCAATAGGTGCAGTACTAATAGCGTTTGGCGTATTTACATTCATAATGTGGATAGCCACGTTCAGGTTAAACTGGGCATTATGGCTAACGCTTCTATTCTTGTGGATAGCATTCTTCCTGCTTGGACTCGGATACACTAAGGTCGGTGGATACACGGGAATACTATCAGCTTTATTCGCTTGGTACACTGCATTTGCTCTTGTCATGCAGGAGGTCTATAATAGATCAATGCCTCTACTAACTACTGCACCATTAAAAGTAAAAAAGTGAAGTAATGAAGTATTGTAAATTATTAAAAATAATCATTATTTTTACATACAATCCATTATTGGATTTTTCAATATTCATTACATTATCAAGTGCTATACGAAATACATACATTAATGTAACCTAAAATCCCTTAATTCAGTCAGTATCTATCACTGATTCTGCTCATAAGACGCATTGAAGTTCACGGCCATCTTGTTCACATAATCAATCAGGTTCTCTGACCTGAGATTAATCGATACTTCTACAACGGCTTTAGGTAACTTACCTTTCTTCTTTCTTTCCCTAGAAGCCTTGACAAAATGAACGACAAACCTTGCCATTTATGGCGGGGTGGCCTCACTGCGTGGGCTCCATGGCGGTGGATTTATAATTAATACTAGGTAGGGTACTTAGTAGCCCGCATTAAAGGCAAGTAACCCTCAAACCCCAAGAAAACCCACCCCAAAGAGTGGGGAAGGGGTCAGTCTTCTGAACACATCCTTTTAAGCACCTTATTCACATTAACAGTAGCCATAACCAGCGAAACCGCTGAAAAGGCGATGAGAAGTGGAGGAAACCAAGCATAACTACTGACGACTCGTACTAAACAAGGACTAAAACTTTCAGAAAACTAGGTAAAAATACTAAAAAGGATACAGTAAATTCTAAACAGCAGAGCAAATCATGAAGTGACTATGTAAAGGAATAAATGTAATTATAGCCACTAAAGACAACAAACTTAAGTTAGCCTTATTGAACAGTTTAAGTATTGTTGCTCGTCTCTTTGCACCGCAGGAAAAGGTTTATTAGGCCCTTGATGGCGATTCGACGCATGAAGGTTACGGTCAAGTTCCTTGCAATATTCTATGAGATGGCTAAGACGCTTAGGATGGAGATTGAGGTACCTGATGGGATAACGGTAAGGGAATTGCTTAAGATTATCGATGAGAGGGTTAACCCAAACATATCTAAGACGCTGCTTAACAATGATAGTGGGTTAAGGGAAGGCTATAACATTTTGATTAATGGTAAATCCCTGGACTACGTTAAGGGCCTTGACACCGTCTTGAGTGATGGTGATGAAGTGGTTCTCCTACCACCCATAGGCGGTGGTTAGGCCAACATCCTCACTTTTTATGGTGAGGTTGCTGCTCAGTCCTGCATCAGCATGCGACAGGTGTATTAAACCAACCTTAAGAGGGTAGGGTACCTTAACTATTGGTGAACCGGGGTCTTCATGAAGCTGGTAGTTCCATAATCCTCCTGACGTAGTCACCCTGCCCCCTAACCCTAATCAATGTTACGTTTCTGCAGTTCTCGAATGGCCCCATTATGGGTGAGTAAACGTTTATCGAGCTACCTATGCATGGGTTAATTCCCAGCTTGCGCGTTAAATAGCTGAAAGCCATCATATATGGTCTAGATAACCTGACAATGAGTAGGTCGAACCTTGAGTTTACGAATGAGTTAAGGCCCCCATTACCCCTCCTGCTCTTGACCCAGCCATCAACAACGGTGGTGTAGTTCTTGACGGTTATCTTGGCTTCATAGGGTAGTATCGGTTGATCACTGCGTATTAGGCCATACCTGGCTGATAATATGAATACTGACTTGGGTTTAAGCCCCAGGTGTTGAATTGTCTTAACGAATTCAAGCCCAGTATACATCATGAATGCCGGTAATGTTGGTAGGGTTAAGGTGTAGTAATCTTCGTTGTCAAGGTCGAAGCCTGGTGGATTAACTGGCCTAATGCGTTTACGTGCGCTACAATGTATGAGCAGGCCAATATTAAACCCAGCCATGTTAAATTACCTGCCTACACCACTGATGTACCTTGTGTATATGTGGTGGGCGGCGGCCACGTCAAGTATTGGGAAGCCCACCGACTTATATATAGTGTAGCCATTACCCACGGTGCACCTAACCTCGCCGGCAAGGGCCTCCGATAGGTCTATTAACCTTAGGTTCGATAGGTCTTCACCCGCCTCATTAAGCACCGCCTCCCTATTATCAGCTATTACGCAATCCGCACCCTCAAGCACACCCCTATCAATTTCAACGACAGGCTTCGGCGCGCCAACAGATATTACGTGTTCCCCAGGCCTTGGCCTCACGTTGAGGACTGGGGTTGTTGACGTTGTGGCTATGATTATGGTCCCGCAGTGCTCAATAATCTCACCAACACCACTAGCCCTATGGCCATTAATCCCAAGCCCCCTCAGGTAGTTTAGGAACTCGCTAAGCCTCCTTTCACCCCTACTGACAACGTAAGCCTCCTCCACCTTAAACACCCGTGAGAACACTAGCGCATGGTACCTCGCCTGCTCCCCAGCTCCAATGAAGCCTAGCACCTTGGTTGAGGCATTAGTAACCTTAACGCTTAAGGCTGATGCAGCCGCTGTCCGTAATCCAGTTAATGATCCACCATCAATCGTTACCAATGGTGAGCCATCATCGCCGTTAAACAGGATTACTAGTCCATGTATAGTCTCAAGCCCCTTAGCGGCATTACCCGGGTATAGGTTAACCACCTTGACGCCAACCCCCATCCCCTCAACGTAACCCATCATTAAACCCCACCAATTACCCTTAATACTGGTGCTGAACCTGGGGAGTGCAATGCCACCACCTTCATGTAGCTTAATTAGGGCTTTGCCCACTGAGTTAATTAATTCCTCATAGTCCACTATTGATAGTACCTGCTCCTTTGCCAGGTGTTGCAGCATTAATATTCCCTATTTACCTTTAGGGTTATTAATTATTATTCTACGCTACACGATTATTATATCCACTGAGTCATCCCCTCTCTTGCTTCTTGATGTTAAGGCCCTAATCCCTAATCCAGGTGTCTTTATGATGCGGTTATCGGTCATCCCACTAATCTTAACCCCTATCCTGCTGAGTATTGCTTTGGTCTCCTCGGGGCTTAGGTTAATCTTAATCTTATTGGCCTCTGGTATGTTACCCACGGCGTTCACGATGTCACCGTACCCATTAATGTTGCTGATGGCTAGAGGGAGGCTGATGACTAATAGGACTGGGTAGTAGAGGGATATTGATATGTAATCCCTGATTAAACCTGCATATACCTCAGGTCTCTGGAAGAACATCTCGAAGTTATCTATGACGTACCCCATGACCACCCTGCCGCTGGAGCAGGATAGGTCAACATCGCCGTTAACGTGCCTAAGCGACCTAATGACCACTCTACCGCTACTTAATCCAGCACTGGCCTTCCTCACAATTAGGGTTTTCCCTGATCCGTAATCACCCATAAGCATGTAGAGGCCAGGTTTACCAGACTTGAATATTGAAATAACCCTCCTGTAGGCGTGTATGGCGCTTTCACCAAGTAACTCAATCCTCCTAACCTCATCACAGCTTAGGTCCTCTGAGTAAGGCTTATACATCATTATTAATGATACGTTTAATGTAATATAAGAGTGTATCGTATAGAATAAAAGCTGATGACGACACCATTAAACCCCCATTATGGCTTATACTGAGTCTTAGATTCCTTCAATGGGTTTCAGAGGAAATGTATTTTAAACAGGGTTGGTTAGGTTTCCGCATGAGTGAGGAATTAGGCAACACAGCGGGTGCTGAGGGACAGGAGGTGGAGGAGGCTGAGGAGGGTGGGTTGGAGGAGAGGAAGATATACATGTGCCTAAGTTGCGGTAGAACCTTCGGTAAAAGTGAACTTGAGATCTTAGGTAGGTCAACCGGCACTATAAGGTGCCCCTACTGCGGCTACAACATCATCGTTAAGGTGAGGGTTTTCAAGGGGAGTTCAATAACGGCCGTTTAGAACCTGCACCTATTAACTACGGTACCTCTAACGTCAGTCTCAACACTGAACACGTACCCATCTGGCCCAGTGGTTTGCCTACTCCTATCCATGGCCGTGGTTATGAATAACGTGGTTAATGAACTACCCCCGAAGGTGCATGACGTAGTGTATTGAGCCGGAACCTCAACCTGCCCAGCGACCTCGCCGTTGACAGGGTTAACCCTAAGAACTCTACCACCACCGTATAGGGCAATCCACAGGTAACCATCGGAGTCAATCGTCATACCATCAGGCACGCCTGGGTAACTGGATAGGTCAATATGCCTGATGGCACCCTCCACAACGCCCTCCCTCCGATTATACCTAAGCACCGTAACCCTCCTGGTTGGGCTATCTATATAATACATTAATGAACCATCCAGGGACCACGCAATACCGTTTGAAATAATCACCGATTCCATTATTCTCTTCAAGCCAAAGCTGGGGTCTATTACGTAGACTGAGCCGGTGGGATTCATCTCATTCATGTCCATAGTCCCGGCAACTAGCCTACCCTCAGGATCGCACTTGCAGTCATTAAACCTATTGCTGGGTGGTTCATTAACCGTGGCAAGCACCCTCAGCGTGGATCCATTGTGCGGGTTAATGAGGAGCACCTTATCCTTAACGGTAACCACGAGGTTACCATCCTCATTCGGCATTACGCAGCTTGGATATGGGCCAATGTTAATAGTCCCCACGTGGCCGTTGGTAAGCCTGTATGAGTGAACCCTATCACCTAGAATGTCAACCCAGTAGAGCGTGTTTGATTCAGGTAGCCAAATGGGTCCTTCACCAAGCACGGACCTGGGCAGGTTACCTAGGGCTATGGGTTTACTTACCTGCGCCACGCATGCCTTAACCCCCCGTCACTAATTAAGCATTCCCTATGCTACTTCAGTGGGTTTAGGTGTAGTTGGTTATGTTGGCGTGGGTGTACCTCCTGAACTCGAGTCCATAATCCTTAAGGTACCTGTAGGCTGACGTGGAGATGCCGGCGGCCACTAAAATACCCCTTACACCCCTTCCAGGGTTCTTACCCTTAATGTACTCTACGTACCTCTTAAGTTGGTGAACGGCTTCGGGAGATGCCTCACCCCTCTTAACCTCAACCACAACCAGGTTACCTAACTTATCCTCACCCAGTATGTCTATGCTGCCAACCATGGTCTCGTACTCCTTGCTCAACACCCTGAAGCCATCTTCCACGAGGCTGGGGTTAGCCATTATAGCGTCAACCACATCCTTCTCCGTTCCAATGACCTTAAAGTCCTCGGTTATGCCAATCTCCATGGAGGAGACCATGTAAACCTTGGGGATGCGTATGGTCACGTACTCCCGTGGATTATACCTAATGCTCCTTAAGACGAGCACGTCGCTGTCAACCGATACGAAGAGTTGCGAGCCAGGTGGATTCCATATGATCGGCTTCTCCCTATAACCCTCATGAACCATGAGCACCCCATCGGGTTTAGTTATTATCAACCTGGGCATTAGCCTTAATTGGGCGGCAGCCCTACCACTGTAGGTTGCCTCAACCTGCCCATAGATTACAATAACCCTGCTTGACTTATACCTACTTATGAACTGTGCCGCATCCTTAACCGTAGGGTTGAGTAGGTGATCAAGCATTAGCAATTAAGTGTTCACTGGGTCTTTTAACCCATACCCTTAATCACGGTTAGGGATTACCCCTTAGAACACCCTCAATAATCGCCAGCTTCCTAACCCTCTCAACGCCGTTTACGCGGTTAATGAAGTCCCTAACCGGTTCAGGTACTAGTGTTACCCATTCATCCTTGCCCAGGGCCATGAGCATCCTTATGTTGGATCCACTTAACCTATCCTTATTAAACAGTGGTGTGTTAAACACCGGTATTTTCCAGTAGGAGAGCGCAAGCCTAGTGAACTCATCATTACTGTAAATTAGGTCGAAGCTTGGGCAGTAGTTCCTAACGTAGGAGAACCATATTGACGCCAACCCACCTGTATCAGGTATTGTACATACACTAAACTTAATGCCCATGTCCTCAAGGACCTCGGTTATCATCTCAATCCTCTCACCTGCCGTGAACGGGTTCCTGAAGGTGAATGATTGGTTTGAGGAACCTATACCCACTATTAACCTATCCACATTACCCTGCCTAATTATCCACTCCATTGCGCTTAGATGTCCCAGGTGAACTGGTTGAAACCTACCTATGAATAGTGGCCTCACCTATGGGTCAGCGCCATTTTACCGAGGTGTTTTTGTGCATTATGGTTCATGCAACCTACTTCATGTATTACCCAGTTGTAGGATGAATAGTGGCTTCACTAAGCTTATGCCGCAGGTGGGGATAAATTGACGCATTTTTGGGCTAGTCAGCCGCAGTAGGCCACATTGGGTGGTGGTAGATACTCATCCTCCTTCGCCGCAGTCTCCTTGATTTTACCGAGTCTATCAGGCTTAAGTAATTCACCGAAAACCTCAGGCCCAGTACTCTTCAACTTTACAATAACTTCAAATAGTTCCCTCTTAAAGGCTACAGGTGTCTCCTCGATGAAACCCCTGGCGTCTATCCTAGCCCTTGGGAACTCCTTAAGAATCCTTTGAGCTATCTCGTCAGGTACAGTTAGCTCAATAACCTTCAAGTAGCCTCCATATAGGTCCTTAACCTCCTTCTCTACTGGGGTTCCCCTGATTCTCTCAATCCTTGACTTATCTAGGATTACAGCTATCTTATAGGGCATGTAGGTCACCTCCTACTGCTCACCTCCATTGGCTTCAAATCAACCTCAAGCTCCCTTTCCTTTAACTCAAGGTACCTCCTGTTCACGAAGGGATAGTTATACACACGCCACCACTTAACAATAACCCTGTAAACCTCAGGCCTGAATATTATGGGCGGTGGCTCAATGCCCTCAGCAATAAGGCCCCTGATGAAGCTTCCACTAAACCTCTGCGCCACATCAGCGTGGCCACAGGTATCACTGTAGGCTATCTCCCCGCACTTGGGGCAGTACCAAAACTCCTTGATGTTAACGGGCCTTATCTTAAGGCCCTTATCAAGGTCGTAGGGTGGAGCCGTCAATCCAAAGCTTGGTATACCTCTCTCCCAGAGTATCTGTGTTGAGTATGGGTCATAGTAATCGCCAACGGCTGCATGATCCCTACCGAACATGTGGTGGGTGCAGCCCATATTCTGCCTAATTATGCCGTGTAGGAGTGACTCAAGTGGGTTACCATACCTCATGTCCCACAGTGTCATGGTGACCATATGCCTCCTGGGGCTTATGTAGCCGTACTTGCTAATGGCCTCATGCCCCTCTAATATAGCCTCATCAACGAAGTCACCAAGTCTCTTGGCGCCAATTATGGCATTGACCAGTATGCCGTGGCACGGCTCAATGTCACCCATGAAGGCGGCGTTCTTCATTAGGTGTTCGTGACCTGTGTGAGGGACGTTCCTCGTTTGATGCGCTATAACCGTCCTCCAACCCCTCCTCTGGATCTCCTCACGGGACTTGGCTGGTGGGTACCAGAACCTGTTGTATGGATCCTTAAATATGGGTTCATTTATTACGTGGACCTTACCAGCCAGTGCAACCCCACCCATACTCCTGTATATTAACCAGCCTGGATGCTTCTCATCAAACCTCCTCCTAACAACCTCGGGATTCCTCTCAGGTGTGCCAAAGGTCCTATCCGCAATATCCTTAGGGTTAAATCTCCACACTTCCTCAATGTCGAGTATTGCGAAGGGCTGCCCCTTAAGCCTAAGCAGTAGCCTATCACCCTCCTTAACGTTGAGCTTCCTTAACTCATCCTCAGTTATGTCGAATATTATTGGGAATGGGAATAACCAGCCGCTGAGCAGCCTCCTCTCCTTAAGGACGCTCTCAACCTCATTCCTGGTCATGAATCCCTCAAGTGGGCTGAAGAAGCCGTAGGCTATTGACATCACCTCCCTGTAGACATTCCTAATGGGGCTGCCATCGATAATACTTCTGGTTGGCCTTATATCAAACTCCACGGCTCCAGCAGCCATGCTCACGGCCTTATCGATGTCCCTGATGACTAAGTCAACGAGTTTGCCTCCATGTGGGGGTGGGGTCTGTATCTTCAGGCTCATGCGCACCACCTCATGGGAACTCTATAATGTGGACAACGGGAACCTTCCATAGCTCCCACCTCCCAGTTTCGGCATCATACCTGGAGTTGACGAAGACGTGCCAATTGTCGTCGTCCAGTGCAGGGTAGTCAGCCCTAACGTAGTAGCCAGGCCACCTCGTTTCCTTCCTAAACTGCATGTGCCTAACCACAGCCTCCGCGGTCAGTATCCTATGCCATAGCTCCCAAGTCCTCATCAATTCGTGCCAATCTTGAGCTGCAGCGTACTTTATGAAGTCCTCCTTCAGGAATTGAATTAGCTCAAGGGCCCTATTAAGCATCCACTCATTGGTGATGTACATTGTTGACCAGCCGCCGGCGTACTCATCCATGATCTTCTGGAGCCTGAACAAACCCTGTTTCCAATACATTTTACCTGGGTCAATGGGGTGCATACGGCTTGGGCCAGTAACAACACTGTTCCTACCCTTCTCCCAACGCTCCAGTGGCTCAATTAACTTAGCCACTAATGAATCAACCTGCTGCCTATCAACCTCAACCCTCTCGTCACTGTGGTCCATTAGGTAGAGTACAGCAGCCTTAGCGGCTAACCTACCCTCTGTGAATGAACCACTACTGAATTTATGCGGATTAGCACCACAGGCGTCACCGGCGCAGAATAAGCCATCCAGAGTCGTCATCCTATTGTAACCCCAGTAGTACTGGAACCCTCTATCGTCGGGTAGGCTATCTATCTTCTTTGGTGATAAGTCCTCAGGTCCACTGGCCCAGGCACCGCACTCTGTTGCGTGTGAACCCATGACATACGGCTCGGTGGTTATGACTTCGTATGGCCTCTCTGATGGTTCATGGTTCTGCCCAGCCCATATAACAACTTGGCTAATCGTCATGTCTAGGAAGTCCTCAAATGCTATTGCCTCACTCTCAGTACCCTTCTTAACGGTTTCATCAGTCCTCATTAGGCTTGGGCCCCTGCCCGCCATCCACTCGAGGCGTTGGGCATAGACCCTCAGGTTTGTTGGTGTTATCGGTAGGTCGACGTACCTACCCTTACCACTGTAAAGCTTCCTTATCTCATCAAGGTGCGGCTTCCAGAAGTCCTGGCCGTTAACATTGCTTATTCTCGTCTTCAGCAGTAATTGATATGCCCCAACTGGCCCATATCCATCCTTAAACCTAGGCACGACGAACCTAGCCTCCATCATAGTCATGACTGCTCCTGCCTCAATCATCATACCGTATGATGACGCTGATGACCACGGTGGATACCAGCTCCTACCCAACCCCTCACCCTGGGACCTGGGCCTATATATCTGCGAACCACCGCCAGCGGCCATTATCACTGCCTTAGCCCTAAAGACGTAGATTGTTCCATCATTAACATTAAACCCTAAGGCGCCGACAACCCTATTTGGGTTAGTTGGGCTTTTCAATAGGTGGGTTACCATGACCCTGTTGAGTATGTTCTCATCTCCAATGGCCTTCCTAGCGGCCTCAGCCACTATAGCCTTGTAGGACTCCCCATGAATCATGATCTGCCACTTGCCCTCCCTCACGTAGCACCCAGTCTTTGGATCAGGCCATATGGGTAACCCCCATTCATCAAATAGGTGAACTGTTGAGTCAACGTGCCTGGCATAATCGTAAACCAAGTCCTCCCTAACAATACCCATTAAATCACCCCTCACGTATTTTACGTAATCTTCAACCGTGTTTTCCCTGCACTTAAGGCCCATGTAGGTGTTTATGGCTGATAGGCCCATTGCAACAGCGCCACTCCTGTTTATGTTAGCCTTCTCGGCTAATATTATCCTGCAATTCCTGCACCAGTACCTAGCCTCCCAGGCGGCGCCGGTTCCAGCCATCCCCCCACCGATTATCAGTATGTCCGAGTCCACGTACCTAACCCTAGTCCTCACCATGCCCTCACCTCAACCTTCACCGCTTCAGGAACCTTGATTCTTGGAAGCTCAACACCCAGTTTATTACCGCCAAGCTTCTCATGCTCAAAGGATAGGTAAGGCGTCCTCAGCATCTCTTTTGGCGGCTCCGGGGTTTCGTGGGGTGGCTTTATTGAGCCCCATGGCGTAGTCCTTATGGGGAATACGAAGTGCTTAACGGTACCGTTCCTGTACCTAATTGTCCAATAGACCCTGTTGGTCTTTTCATCCCTATAAACCTCAACAGCACCACCCAATGGTGTGAAATCGGCATAACCCCTAATCTGAACAGCCCCCTGTGGACAGTGCTTAACGCAGTTGTAGCATTCCCAACAGGACTCAGGCTCAATATTAACGGCCTTCCTACCAAAGACCCCTGTCTTGGTGAACTGCATTATGTGGCTTGGGCATATGTTGACACAGTCACCGCACCCAGTACACCTGGCTGGTATCACGTACGATGGCATTAGCCGGTCACCTTGGGCTTATGGGCTGGGTGGTGGGAGTGCAGCGCCTTCTCAGCTAAGTCACCGCTCCATGGGCCTAGGAGCCTAGGCTCCACGCCACTCCAGGTCCTATACCTGTCATAGAGTTGCCAGACATACATATATATCGCATGGCCAAACTTAGTCCAGGGCATTGTGGCGAATAGCATCGTTACAATAGTTATGTGAATCCCGAATGCTAACTCTAAGGCTAGTTCATTAGTTGGCATCGTAAGTTCAACACCCATTACACCGAAGCCACTCAGCGCCGTGAAGAACACTAGCCACAGGAAGAGGTCTGTTAGCGCCTGTTCACCAATGGGCCTAGTACCCTGCCACCTGGTAATCATCATTAGTACAAAGCCTATTATAATCAATAATCCACCCACCGCACCAGTCACAATAACAGCGTAGGGCCCCATTGGGCCGAGTTTACCGCCTGGTATGAAGGTTGTTCCGTCAATCCATTTATCGTAAATGAAGCCGAGTGTAGTGGATACCGCGGCTAACACGAACCCCCACCAGATGAGTGCATGAGCCAGCGCCTTAGTTTTCGGCTTACTTAAGTATGATGACTGGGTATGGCATGAGGTCATTGGTGCACCGTAAAATGGGTATAGGAATGCGGCCACTAGGGCAGCCACGAAGGCGCCGGCACCACTCCAATTGCGTGTTGGCCCTTTCATCGGCGTATATGCGCCTAGGCTTGATAATGAGAGAACGCCTCTACTTATCTCTATGGTGAAGCCTATGGCCATTTCCACAAGGAGCCCTATGGCGCCCAACACCACCCACTCATGTGGTATTGGCATTTTTAACTCGATCATACAGCGGGAAGTTTTCACATGTATCTTAAATCTCTTAATATCGTAAGCCTGATCTTACTAGTTTACATTAAGGCTATTTTAAAGCGCTTCTAATTAACAGGACCTTTGCATCGTGTATAGCCTCGGCTATCTCAATGCCGGCTGGGCAGACTTGGTTGCATGCCCTACAGTTTAGGCATGATAATAATCCATCGTATTCGTCACTATTCACGTCAATGCCTTGGGATAGGTAAATTATCAGCCATATCCTCCCCCTAGGTCCATGAACCCTACGCCTAGTGGCTGCGTAAGTGGGGCATACCGACTCGCAGAAGTTACACCTGGCGCACCTGGCCAATGAGTACTTCTCGACTAGAAGCTTAACCTGGTCATTAATCAATATCAATCACCTTACCTGGGTTAAGTATGTTATTGGGGTCGAAGACCCTTTTAATGGCCTTCATCAGCCTTAACTGGGCTATACCCTTAACCTCCAGTTCACTGGTAAGTAAGTCCTTCTTCAACACCCCTATACCGTGTTCACTGCTCACCGTCCCACCCAGGTTAATGGCCATTAAACCCAATTCCTTGCTCACTGAGTATAGCTTAGACACTGATGACTGGTCGTTTGGGTTGTAAATTATGTTTGGGTGTAGGTTACCGTCACCAACATGCCCCCAGGTGACTATCTTTAAACCGTACTTACTGGCTATGCTACCTATCCCCTTAACCGCCTCAGGCAACCTTGATGGTGGTACGGATATGTCCTCCGGCATCACCCTCATCCCACTGAATAGCCTCAGGAGGGCTGGGTAGGCGGCCCTCCTGGCCATGTATATCCTATCCATCTCATCTTTGTCGCTTGTCCACTCAATCCCATAGCCCCCAGCCCCCTTGAGTATGTTAACCATGGAGTCTATGTACCTTTTCATGGCCTCAGGGGGTCCGTCTAAGTCAATTATCAGCATGGCTTCCGAGTCCCTTGGGTATGTGAATTCCTTCACATAGCCTGACACAGCCTCCATGGTGCCTCTATCCAGGAATTCAACTATGAGGGGCCTAAAGCCCTTAGCCTTAACCATGCCGACTGCCCTGGCTGCATCCACAACATCCCTGAAGTAGGCCCTGAGCCTAACAATAGCCTCAGGTAGGGGCCATATTTTAAGGTACGCATTGGTTATTACGCCAAGAGTCCCCTCACTCCCTATTACTAGGCTGAGTAGGTCGTAACCTGCCCTACACTTCAGGGTCCTGCACCCCATGAAGACTGGTTCACCTGTTGGTAAAACCACCTCAGCCCCAAGGACCCAGTCCTTAACGGTACCGTACTTGGCACCCCTCATGCCACCTGCCCCATTGGCTAATGAACCACCCACAGTGGCTGCTGCACTGCTGGCTGGGTCAGGTGGGAAGAAGTAGCCGTATCTGGCTAACTCAGCGTTTAACTCGTCTAGCCTGACACCAACCTCCACGTGGACGTAGCTATCCTCAAGGTTAACCTCAAGAATCTTATTCATCCTCATTAAATCCAGTACAACTGCGCCGTTGTAGGGTATTGGCCCACCGTGAAGGCTAGTTCTGCCGCTACTGGGTACTATGGGGATTAGGTACTTATTCGCAAGTTTAATGACCTCGGAAACCTCATTGGTGGTTTCAGGTTGAATAACCATCCTGGGTATGGCTGGTTCAGCTGGTGAGGCGTCGTAGGAGTAGAGCATTAACTCACCCCTCGACTCTATGATCTTGCTACTGTCCATAATCCTCTTAACCTCAGCCCTAAACGCCTCAAAGTCCATGGGTTAACCCAGTGTTGACTAAGAATTTAAACCTTCAATCCGCTTCACTCCAACTTAATGCGTTAAGTATAAACATGCAGTATTATTAAGAAGGTTAGTGTTTAAATTCATGTCTTTTAAAGCGCAGCCGTATCTTAGACACTTAGAGCGCAATTGAGGCTATGGCTACTTTAGGGCCGCCACTAATGATAATTTAGGTACGCTTATAAATTGGTCAAGATGGTTAATCACTTAAATGGGTATTAACATTGCTATTCCGTACAACGTAACTGAGGAGGCCACCACGGAGGAGGAGGCTGTTAGGAAGATAGGTTACATAGGTAGGGCGGCGGCCATTTTCAGGGTTAAGAATGTGTATATTTATACGTTTAAGGGTAGTGAGGAGCCTAGGAGGGCCTTATTCATAAAGAAGAACCTCGAATACCTGGTGACTCCACCATACCTAAGGAAGGACCTATTCGGCCTTGACCCTGACTTAAGGTTAGCCGGCTTACTTCAACCGCTGAACCTACCTGTCTTTGGGCATAGGAGGGGTGATGTAAAGGTTCACGAAGTTAGGGTTGGGTTAGTGATTAGGTGGGATGGGTATTACTCCGTTGTCAAGATTGGTGATGAGATGTACGTCAAGGTTCCTAAGCCCTACCCCATTAAGTCGCTGGTTGCTGTTTCAATAGACTCGGTGATTGATGGTAAGTTCTACAGGGGGCACGTGGTTAAAAATGCCAACGTATACACGGGCTACACGGTTAGTATTGTGAAGCTGGGTGAATTGGTGGGGATGGGTAACCTAATACTCACGGGTAAGGAGGGTAAAAGCATAATCAGCGTTATGAATAAGTTAAGGGGCTTAATTAATAAGAGTGGGGATATCACTGTTGTGTTCGGTTCACCACGCATGGGCGTGGATGAGATACTTAAAAGTGAGGGGCTTGGTGACGTGCTTAGACGTTCACTGTTCGTGAACTTCATACCTAACCAAGGGCTCGTAACCGTGAGGACTGAGGAGGCTATAGTGGCCGTATTATCAATACTGAACGTGATTAGCTCAATCCCACAACCTTCAGGTGAGGGAAACCTTTAAAGCAATGTGAGGTAGTATTAGTGTATGCGCATATTCATACACAACTCCCTCAGCGACCTGGATGTAGCGCTGGGTGTTGGCGTAGTTACAGGCATTAATAATAGGGTTAATGCACCTGAATTAGACAAGGTAATTAACGATGTGGTTTCAGAGGTGAAGAACACAATGAGCCTGGAGTCACTGAGGGTTGATGGGTTAATTAGGCTTTACAGGAACTTCTACTGGCGCCTCGGCATAGACCCAACAAAGCAAAGGCCAGCCCAAGAGGCCTTGATTAGGAGGATTCTTAGGGGTGATGG
>JAPWUH010000206.1 GCA_028275645.1 Caldivirga sp. | reverse complement strand
CCTTTGCCTTGTGTTTTCTTGGTGCCTGGGTTGGTGCCTCCGGGAGGGGGTTTCCTCGCCTTGGATGAGCCGGTGGGTCGATTACCCACCCTTTTCACCAACCCAGGCACACCTTCCTCCTCTAGGTCAAAGAGGAGCAGGTGGAAATCAAATAATGGTAATGAGGAAATGCGCACGGTTAGATTGAGGTTGTTGCCTAGTGGTGCTCAAGAGAAGAAATTGCGAAGAATTGCTGATGCTACGGCTAAGCTGTGGAATGAGTTGAATTACGCTAGGCTTATGCAGTTTAGGGTAAGTGGCAAGATAGACTTCAAGGGTACTGGGCGTGAACTCTACCACAAGTACAAGGATAAGCTAGGCGTGAATGCTGGCCAAGTCATTAACCTGAATAACAGTGCCTGGAGATCCTTTAAAACACTGCTCAGGCTTTACAAGCAAGGTAAGCTACCGAAGTTTATGAATAAGCCCTCGCCACCAGGCTTCTGGAGGGATAAGGTGCTTGGGAAGAGGTTGTTGAGGATCCTAGTTAGGAACGATAGGTACTACATTGAGCCAATCAATGGTGGAGAGGGTTACTTGGTCCTAAAGGATTGGGGTTTGAAAATAAAGTACGCTGGTAGGATAAAGTGGGCTGGTAGGCAAGGTATGCTCACAATTAAGCTTGAGGATGGTAGGTGGTTCGCATACGTGCCAATCACTGTTGGAGCTAAACCAGCGAGGAGTAACCCAAAAGGTTACGTGAGGGGTGCCTACGAGAGGATACATGTCGAGAATCCTAGGGGTGGTAATAAGGCTTTCATAGACATTGGTTTGAATAATTTATTCGCAGTGGTGTTTAACCACAGTGACACCGCCATTTTAATCAAAGGCTCAACAATAAAGGCTGAGTATTACTACTGGAAGAGGGAGGTTAAGACTTATCAAGCCGTTAGGGATTGGTTGAGGAATCGTGGCTTCAATGCATGGCGCAAGTACCATGCATTCTACCTACATGCCAAGTATAAGCAACACGAAAGGCTTAGGCACTATTACCGCACTGCAATCAGATTCCTAGCCAAGACACTCCATGGAATGGGAGTCAACGAGGTATTCATCGGATACCCCTATTTAGTGGGTCAGGACAATGGCAACGAGTATAATGCAAACATTTGGTGGTTTAATAAAATCATTAATTGGCTTGGTGACGTGCTTGAGGAGTATGGGATTAAACTCAACATAGTGAATGAGTATGGTACTAGCAAACAATGCTCAATATGCAGCATGAAGCACGAGAACGGTAGAGTGAAGAGAGGACTATACCTATGCCCAGTTATGGGCATAAAGATTAATGCCGACTTAAATGCGGCAAGGAATATCGCAAGAAGGGTGGGCTATGAGACACCTATACCAAGAAAAATATTGAGTTACATCATCACCACTAACGGTGTGAAACCATTAACCCCCAAAGAGGGGGTAACTGTCGAGACCCCCACAATGAAAACCCCACCCTTCTAGGGTGGGGAGGGGGTCATTCCAACTGGTAGTACGGCTAGGAAGTCCCATAGCAGGACTGCCCAACCGTTGCCGCCGATTAGGATCCAGTACATGGTTGGGTATATTAAGGCCAGTAATACTATTGAAACCGTGAGTAGCGCATTCCTGGAGCTCCTCAACCAATCCACCAGAACACCGCCAAACACACTACCAATCGCATGACCCCCTTCCTGCCTTGTTGGGTGGGGGTTTCATTGTGGAGGTTTTGGTTGTTATCCTGCCTATTGCGGGGTTATTAAACACCCCCAGCAGTAAAGTAGGGGTTAATAACTGACGCATAAGACCCCACGCAATGGGACAACCCCACCCCTAGAAAGGGGCGAGACTTGACCATGTTTATCAGGGATTTAAGGAGCGGTAATGTATTAGGTGCCTTCATTGGTGTACCATTTGATGGGGGTACAACATTCTACACCGGCGTCAGGCTTAGTCCATAATTCATTAGAGCTGGGCTTAGATTTAATCTACTAATAGTCATTAAACATGTATACATCTATGTTATCTCTGCAATAATGGGGTAGGTGCATTACGCATTCAATGGTTTAATTACCAGGTATCTAGGGATATGTTTAAATTTGCCTTAAGGTTAGGCATAGTTGACAATGAGCGTAGCTAACTTGGTCATGTACATAGCCACTGGAGTTGCCTTAACCTTCGCCGGTGGCTTGTTCTTCACCAATGCGCTTGAGTACCTTGGGGGGAGGTTAAGGTTAGGTGAGTCCTTCGTGGGTGCCGTGTTGTCGCCCATATTCACCTCAATGCCCGAGTTGATAATATTCATCATAGCCCTCTACCTCTATGGTGGTGAGGCTGGGCAGGACATAGGCATTGGCACTGTTATGGGTGAACCATTCATGATATCGACAATGGTGTTTCCGGTGATATTCCTCTTCGCCGTTATAGGTAGGTTAACCGGGGCTAGGGATGACCTTGTGCTTGAGGTTAACAGGGAGTTGATTATACCGTACCTAATCTTCACGGCGCTATTCCCAACG
>JAPWUH010000205.1 GCA_028275645.1 Caldivirga sp. | reverse complement strand
CGTGGGCACGCCCCAGGTGGCTGCCCCACTACCAGCCTTAACAAGGACGTAGTCGAAGGCGCCGTGGTAGTTGCCCTCAAACTTAACAATGTACTTCCTACCCGTGAACCCCCTCGCCAACCTAACAGCATTCATAACGGCCTCAGTGCCCGTGTTAACGAACCTAATCATCTCAATGCTCTTAATATTACTCGTTATCTCCTTAGCCAACTCCACCTCCCTCTCCGTTAAGGCGCCGTAGAGCCACCCATCGTTAAGCGCCTCCCTAACAGCCTCAAGGACAGCTGGGTGCCTATGCCCAAGTATGAGCGGCCCAAAGCCCATGCAGTAGTCTATTAGCCTCCCACCGTCGATCGTGTATAGGTAGGCGCCCTCAGCCCTCTTAACGATTATGGGCGTTGGGAGGTGCTTCATGGCCCTCACGGGGCTATTAACGCCACCTGGGAATAGGCCTAGGGCCTCCTTGAAGACTTCGCTTGGGTTAACCACACCCTGGTTAATGCACTGTGTAGTTAAACGTTTCCGCATTAAGCCTCCTTAAACCTGCATGCCTAACCATGGGCAGTGCCGTAGATCCTAGGCTAAATCTGCACACTCACGTTAATGAGTAACCCAGCTTAACGCCCCCTCCATGAGGAGCCTGGAATTAAGCGGCACGGCTAAGAGGGCTGTCTTGGCAGCTGGCCTAGGCACAATGATGGACTACTACGACTTCCTCCTAGCCGCAAACGCAGCAGGTACCGTGTGGCTTACCCTATACTTCAAGCCGGCCTTCAAAATACCTAGCCTAGCCCTATCCATAGCCATATTGACGTACGCCATATCCTACGTGGTTAGGCCCCTGGGCGCATTCATCTTCGGCCACATGGGGGATAGGATGGGTAGGCAATCAACCCTCGTCCTAACGCTGCTCCTGGCCTTCATATCAATGGTTGGGATGGGGGCCACGCCAACCTACGCCCAAATAGGGGTTTACTCAGTGATCCTCCTAATGCTGTTCAGGTTAATCCTAGGGTTAAGCTTCGGTGGTGAGTGGGGTGGTGGTGCGACTTGGGTGAGTGAGCTGCTGATGGCTAATGGGGTCGGTGAGTTGGGCTACTGGGGTGGGGTTTACCAGGCCTTCGGTACGGCTGGCATTGCGCTGGCTTCGCTAGCATTCTCCCTAACCTCAATACTAATGCCCACTGGTGCCTTCTATGCATGGGGATGGAGGATGCTCTTCTACATAGGCGCAGTGGTCGTTGTCGTGGCGGCCATAATAAGGTACAGGTTCATTGAGTCGCCAATCTTCATGGAGCTGGCCAGGGGTGGTAAATTGCTTAGGCAGCCCGCAGCCGCCGTGCTGAGGAGGGAGTGGGGTAAGGTACTCCTCCTAGCATTATCCTGGCTCTACATAACTGCAGTGACGGTGGTGGCGATAATACCGTATTCACTGGTCTACGTCAGTGAGGTTAGGGGTATTGCTTATTTAGCCGGCTTACCCTCAAAATCCTTCATGCTCCTAGCCTATGCAGCATCACTGTTGACGGGTGGAGTTGCCTCAACGCTGTTGAGTGGTTACCTGGCTGATAGGGTTGATGCAGGTAGGATATTGATCATTGGCTCGGTGGCTACGGCATTAATGAGCATAGCCTTCTACCCAATTCTCTCAACGGGGAACCCAATGTTAATAATGATTGGCCTTGAGGCCTACATGTTGAGTGAATACTTCGGCTTTGGTGCATTAACAAAGTTCTTCACCCAAGCCTTCCCAGCCGAGTACAGGTACTCTGGGTCTGGTTTGGCTTACCAGTTCGGTGGCTTAATGACGGGGATTGCCTCAGGCTTCATCTTATCTCCAGTAATCAGCGCCTTCGGCTACTCCGCCTGGTACCTGGTATCGCTGCTAATGGTTGCAATATCCGTGACCTCACTGGCCTCATCCATAGCCCTGGGCAGGGTGGTTAGGCATGATTAGCCAGGGTTTAGTTAAACTAATCCTAAGCTGGATTGAGGAGGATGCACCCCTCGGCGATGTGACGACGGAGGCCCTTATAGATAGGGGTGTTGCCGTTAAGGCCGTGGTGCTGGCTAAGGATGATGGGTACGCCTGCTGCCTAGCCGACTTCGCCGAGGCTCTGAACATCCTCGGCCTTAGGGCAAGGGCGCTTAAGGCTGATGGGGAACCATTCCACAGGGGGGAGGTGTTAATGGAGATTACTGGGGATGCCCGCGTGGTGCTTGTATTGGAGAGGAGCCTACTGAATGCCTTAAGCTACCTGATGGGTGTCGTTAGGGAGACTAGGAGGGTGGTTGAGCTGGTCCGTAGCGTTAACCCTAGGGTTAGGGTTGCGGCCACGAGGAAGACGATTCCAGGCCTTAGGATGCTGGTGAAGAAGGCTGTCTCAGTGGGTGGTGCAGACACTCATAGGCTCTCCCTAAGTGACGCAATCCTAATCAAGGATAACCACCTGGCGATTATTGGTGATGTTGAGGCTGCGGTTAGGAGGGCTAAGGCTAAGTCAACCTTCATGCATAAGGTTGAGGTTGAG
>JAPWUH010000204.1 GCA_028275645.1 Caldivirga sp. | reverse complement strand
GTCCTGGATGGGTCAAGGGCCCTCAACTTAACACCATCCTTAGTCAGGGTTAGCGTGGACTCCTCAACAAGCACCGCTATGGCGTCCATTATCAGGTACCACTCCTTACCATCTGGGTAAGTCAACTTAACGCTACCCACGCCTACTACAGCCATTTCAGATTTTATAAGGCTTACGACCCATAACCCAGGTATTAGCCATAATTTTAAAAGTAGTAGCAGCTCAAGCTGCTCCCAATGGATGATTGCGTCTTCTGCAGGATAATAGACGGTAGGGAACCTGGCTACGTGGTTTACGAAGATGAGGAGACTATTGCCATACTTGACAAGTACCCGATAAACAAGGGCCACATACTAGTCATGCCCAAGAGGCACTACAGGGACATATTCGAGATACCGCCCAACACCCTATGCAGGGTAATGGAGACTGTTAAGACCATAGCCACAGCCGTGGTTAAGGGACTCAACGCAGATGGGGTTAGGTTAATACAGAACAACGGCTCATCAGCAGGGCAAGTGGTCTTCCACTTCCACGTTCACGTAATACCCTACTACGGTGGCGGGTTTAAGTCACCCAGGCTGGAGCTTAGCCGTGAGGAGGCTGTTGAGGTTGTTAACAAGGTGACTAAGGCGCTTAGGGAACTTAGGCCCAATGCACACTCCCCCAGGGGGAGTTAAGCATTTTTACACCAGCCAAGTTAATGAACCATGGTTAGGATCAACGCCGCCAAGTGGAGGGGTGCATTAATCAGGGCTGCCATAGTAGTGTTAGTGTTTGCGCTACTACTTGAGGTCACCTTCATGTATATTAACATCCAAGTATCAAATAACCTAAGCCTACCTGGATCCGCCTACGTACAGCTTAATAAGAGTAATGCATACGCATTGATCATTGAGTCACTGCCTAACGTTAAGTACAGGGTAGATGTAACGCTCCAGGTTATTAGAGGTTCAGCGCTGGTTATTTTAAATAATGGCAGTGAAGTCGTAATCACGGTGAGTACTACGCCTCCGCCTCCTATGATTAGGTTAACCTTAACTAGGGGTTTAAGGTACATTGGCTCCTTCCCGCAGTGCGGTGGGTACTATGCATGGTTTAACCTTAATGGAAGCTTAGTTAAACCAGGCTCCTTCATACTGGGCAATGCCACGCCTAAGGTCATCGCAGTACCCTTCACGGTATTCCTAAGCAGGCCCGTTAATGCGACCTTAGTCAACCTAGGCTCACTTTCAACTTCAACGCTAAGTAATGCCACATATATAGTAAATGTGCTTAACGTTACAAGTTGCGACAATACGGTTAGCCTAACCCCAGCCTTGATAGTGATTGGCCTATCAAATGGAACTATAATCAACTTATCGTGGAGCTACAGGGTGGTTGAGGTATGAGCATGAGCGACGTAGTCAACAAGGTGCTTAGGCTTAAGGATGCATTAGAGACAGTGGAGAGCATTAACAATAAGCTTAATGAATTACCCAGAGTATTCATAGTCATATTAACCGTGACCGTGGCAACACTGGGGGTCTACGATACCCTGTGGTTCATGTTAGGGACCGTTTATGTCTCATTAAGCTTCCTGTGGATGCTAGTCATCCTTGGGTTAATCCTCTTCTCACTGTATTACATGGCGCATAGGTTGGACAAGGCCAGTGAGGTTAAGGGGCCTTATCAGGATTGGGGTAATAAGCTTAAGGAGGGGGCACTGGGCGTGTTGGCTGTACTGGAGGGTTTGGATTGGGATTACGTGGAGTACAGGGTAAATAGGGCTAAGTCACTCTACCCAATCCTACTCATCATAGATGAGGCTGTGTGGGCGGCGCTATTCTACTTCATAGTTGGGTTTGCCTACGCATTTGTGAATTACCTCCTATTCAACATAACAAGCGGTCCATTGCACATTTTTGCACTGGCTAGTTCAGTGGTTTTGGCAGTAGCCCTAACCCTGGCCGTGACCTGGAGTGAGGTAGTCGACACATTCAAGACCCTGTGGAGCCTTGATTCACTGCTTTGGGAGGTTAGGTGGCTTTACCATGAGTACAGGAAGCTTCAAACCTAACCTCTACGTACTGGCGAGGATAATCAAGACCCTGATGGATAATAGGGTCATGAAGAGGACTAACCTAGCCCAGGCATCAGGGTTATCGTACGATAAGCTCCAGAGGTACCTGAACTGGATGAGTGAAAGGGGCTTAATCACAATAGACGGCGATGGTTACGTTAGGTTAACCAAGGAGGGGGCTAAGGCTTATGATGAGTTAGTCCAGTGGATAATAAGGTACGTCGGCAGCCTGAGGTTAAGCAGGTACTAACACCTATGCCCAACCTAAGCTATGCATTAAGTCTTGAACTTAACCATGCTTATAAGCCTCTGTGGAGTCTGAGTAAACAAGTTTTATAAGTTCCTGTGGAGTGCCGGTGCACAGTGATTGAGGATTACAATCCATGGTGGGTTTCGAGGGATAGGATAAGTGAACTGGAGGTTTACAGGAGGTTTGAGGAGGCTGAGGTTAAGTGGATCCCCGACGCCATTGATA
>JAPWUH010000203.1 GCA_028275645.1 Caldivirga sp. | reverse complement strand
AGGAGTTGATTAGGAGGGCTTACTTCGAGAGGGATAGTAGGAGGGGGCTTTACCCAACCTTCACCTGGCTTGTTGAGGAGGTTGGGGAATTGGCGGACTCGATACTTAAGGGTGATGAGAAGTCGAGGATGGAGGAGCTTGCCGACGTATTCGCGTGGCTCCTATCAGTGGCTAACCTACTTAACATTGATGTTGAGGAGGCCTTCAAACGCAAGTACGTTGTGAATGGGCCACCACCCTAGGCTTGCTTAAACCCATTGAGTATGTGCGGTATTGGGCATAATGGGTCATCACCGTATAGATCACCACCTAGGTAGTATGCCCTAGCCCTATCACCACCCTTACAGTACCTCTTGAATCTGCAGTTCGAGCACTGGGGTCCTCTTAGGTACTTCTCAGTGTTTATGAATAAGTCTAGGTTTGATTCACTAAGTATTTCGATTAGGCTCTTCTCCCTTACATTACCCAGCTTCACGAAGTCTATGAATTGGCATGGATAGACATCGCCATTGGGGTATATTGAAATTATCCTCCTACCACAGCCACCCGTGGACTCAACGAACCTAAGGTAATTCTCCAATTCACCCTCACTCTTAGCTAGGCTCAGAGCGATGTAAACGCCGTCGAATGGGCCTAGGGTAGTCTCAATCTCTAGCTTACCGGCATACTCCCTGGCGTACTTGATTAGGTTGTCCATGAACCTGACGTATTGGCTTGGACTGTACCACCAATCCCTGTTAAGGCTCTTAGCCCTCCCTGAGGCTGATAGGTGGTAGAACGTTATCCTCCTAACCCCCAACGACAGGGCGAATTCTATGTAGGACGGCACCTCATCAATGTTCCTGGAGGTTAAGGTGAACCTCAACCCCACGTCCAACCCTGCATCAAGTGCATTCCTAATGCCAGCAATGGCCATGGTGAAGGCGCCCTTAACACCCCTAAACTCATCGTGAAACTCACTGTTTATTGAATCCAACGAGACCCCGATGTATGAGAAACCTGAATCGGCAAGCTTAGATGCAACCTCCCTAGTTATCAATGTGCCGTTGGTGGATAGGGCAACCTTAATACCCCTCCCCCTGGCATAACTGGCCAGTTCAAACAAGTCACCCCTCATTAAGGGTTCGCCACCAGTGAACAGTATAAGTGGTACACCAATCTGGCTGAACTGGTCAATCAGGTTAAGGGCCTCCCCCGTGGTTAACTCACCCTTATCAGGGCTACCGGCGTCTATGTAGCAGTGGAGGCACCTTAAATTGCACCTCCTTGTTATGTTCCAGGAAACCACCGGCCTAATTGGGCTTGAGAAGTCGCTAGGCCTATCCACGCTGAACCTGCCCTTAATCTTAACTGACACGGTACCAGCCCCAGTAACCATGACACTGACAGGTATCATGCATGGCCACCGTAACTCAGACACCTTAAGTATTTAAAACTAACTCAATACCCATTATTCCTCAGCCATGAGGGTTATGATTAAAGATATGGGTGAATAATGGTGTCTATCCTTAAGGGATCATTGAATTTTGGAGTGGTAGAGTGGTGATAATATATTAGTACTACGAGGTTGTTATACATTATTTAAGCCATCCATGGTAATTACTTGGGTGATTACCATGGCCTATGGACTTGGGTATCTGCCTTAAGTTTTGAGCTGGTAGAGTCGTGGTAATATCAGTTTCAATGGTGTTAACCTTAAATATTATTACTACTCCATTGCCCTGGAATTCAATGGGCGCAGTTACCTGGTGCCGTGGGTGCTATAAACCCTTTGCCGTGGAGTCCCATGTAGTGGGGCGACCCGCCATAAATGGCAAGGTTTGCCGTTCATTTTATCAGCGACACATTGGTAATTATTAAGGTGTGTAACCGTTGATTATTGTTGCTTAGTGGGTTGGTGTTTTATACCTTAGTTTGCTGCATGACCCTGTTAAGGCCCCCTTCACCTTAACGTACCTGTAGAGTAGTTTTACATGGGTTTCGGCTAACGCTACCTTTAATCCCTTCGCTGGGCCTAGCTTCCTAATCCTCCTGTAGGTTAGGATTGGTAGTGCGGCTAGGGTTAAAGGTAACTTAAGAATATCATCGAGCAAATCCACTGACCTTATTATACCGTACTTCGACGCCACCCTGGTGTAATATAGGTCAACATCCGCGTTAACTACACCGGCTTCAGCTTGGCTTAGCTTAACTGGGTCGTGCTGTATGGCCCCCGTAAAGCCTATGATTATCCCCCAACCTAGGCACATCATGGCCCTCATTAACCATGCGTCCTCATATAGGTGCAGCTCAGGTGGTATTATACCGAAACTACCCCTAATGCCAGCTAGGGCGCTCCTCCTGAGGGCTATGTCATTAGTCCTACCCCGTTCCAGAAATGACGTTAAAAGGGCCTTAAGCCTAGCCCCATCCATCTGCACGTTACCTGCCTCATTCAGGTCGTTAACGTCGTATGTTGCGCCGTAGAACATACCAATCGAAGGGTCATTGAGGGCGCCGTTGGCTTCGTTCCACCACCCATCCCTAAGTATAACATCGTCGTCCAGTTGAATAAGG
>JAPWUH010000202.1 GCA_028275645.1 Caldivirga sp. | reverse complement strand
TAAATTCTGCCTAGGAGGGGTGGTGGTAGCCTCGGGCACGAGGCAACTGTGAGTGCCCGAGCACCCAGCCCCGTGGGAAACTGACCAATGATGCCCCAAGAATGGGGATACCCGACAAAGATGAAAGATGATTAGGAACACAGGCATGAGGGGAACGGGGCATGAGGCTAGGTAAGGTACCTGTGGGTGAGTTACCGAACAAGCCGTATGAGGCTCCTTGTAGGTTATAGCATGCGTATGTGGGTTATGAGGGCTATTATTAGGAAGAGTAGGGCTAATGATAGGCCTATGCCCAGTATTAGTCTCTCGCCGGTTATGAGTGACGCTATGGCTGTTACCGTTGAGGCCGCTACCATGATCCATGAGGCTAGTTCAAGGCCCTTAAGCCTAATCACCCTCCTAGCCCTCCTAACCCGCCCTATGGTTGGTAGTGTCTGCTTAACAGCCCTCCCACCACTTCCCCCACCCAGGAAGAATGGTGGCTTGGTTTCCTGGGTGGCGTTTGGGAATATTACCTTTAAAACCTCAACCACGTCACTCCTCAACCCCTGGAACTCACCCCTCCTAATGGCCAGTGGATCCACGTTGACGCCCCTGAGTATCTCCTCAACTGCCTTAACCACCTCCTCCTCGCTGCACCCCTGGTTAAGCAGGTTGTAAACTATCGACGAGACCCTCCTAACTAAGCTCAGGTCGCTTATAACATCCCTGAACTTGGTGTACCAGAGTTTAAAGTCCTCGGCCTCAAGCCTAATGCTAACTGGGTCACAGCCCCTCCCACCACTCGACACGGAGTGCCCCATGTTAGCGCACTTTTAAAATGTTTTAGGAATCGCCACAGGTATCCCCATGCCCAATGCGCCGTGCGGCTTATTCAGCGTGCCCTTAACCTATGACCCCCTTCCCGTCCTTTTGAGGGGCGGGTTTCATTGTGGGGGTCTCGACCGTTACTCCCTCTACGGGGTTAATGGCTTCGCCTCGGGGTGGTGAAAAGGGTGGGGTATCGCCCCACTGGCTCATCTGACGGAGGGAAGCCCCCTTCCCGGGGGCACCAACCCAAGCACTAACCATCCTAACAAAGCTGGAATTAATAAATCCATTGCTATAAAACCCACGTAGTAGCGCAACCCCACCCAAAAGAACGAGACTTGCCATGCGATGTCGTCGACACTTCCCTCACCTAATTAAGTCCATCTCCACCGTTACTCCGCATCTTCGCCCATGAGTTGAGTCGCAGTGTTATCCTTCATCATTAAAACAAAAGACTAATATGTCTCAGGACCTTGGGGTTGATGCGGTGTTGTTAACCACCACACCCCTGTACTTGAAGACGTAAACCTCTGCCATTATGTAGTTCGCCAGGAAGCCGAATATGACTCCTATCACATAGGCCGCGTAACCATTAACCCCAAGGACGTAGTAGAGTAGGTTGGTTACGGCGTAGTTCACGGCCATCCCTATGAAGCTTGCCACGTGGTACTTCCCCAACCCCACCAGGTAGCCCACCGACCTATCCCTAAAGGTCCAGACCTTGTTTAGGGTGAAGTTGTTTACTATACCGGCCTCCAGGGCCGGTATTAGGGATATGAAGTAGGGTAGGCCTAGGATCCTCCAGGAGGCGTGCAGGACCAGTTCAGACACGAAGAGCCCTATAACACCCACCGCGGCGAATTTGAGGGGCCTGTATTTGCTTATCGCCAGCAGGTTTATGATTATTGAGGTCAGTTGCTTAACGTAATTCACTATTTGCCTAGCCCCCAGCTTGGATGAACCAGCCTCCCTAGTCCTGAAGACGTAGGGGACCTCCACCACGCTACCGACCCTGCAGAGGGCTAGCATGTCGAGCAGTATCTTGTAGTCGCCGTAGGGCCTGTTCAGGCACATGACACCCCTCTTAAAGGCGAAGAAGCCTGAGACGGGGTCCTTGATACCCCTTGCCGAGGGGATCAGTATGTGGGCTAGTGTCACTGCCCCCCAGCTTATCACCCTCCTTAAAATCGGCCAATCACCGGCAATGCCACCACCCTTAACGTACCTTGAGGCTATGGCCACGTCTGCGCCGTTGGACACGGCCTCTATCAGCCTGGGCACAACCGAGGGTGGGTGCTGAAGGTCAGCATCCATGACTACTATCACGTCGCCCCTACTGGCCCTCACCCCATCTATAACGGCGCTGGATAAGCCAAGCCTCCTACCCCTCTCAATAACCTTAAGGTTGACGCCGAGCCTCCTGGCGGTCTCCTCAGCCACCTTGGTTGTGCCATCCGTCGAGCCATCGTCAACAATGATGATCTCGTAATCGATGCCTTTAAGGTTGGTGGCCAACTCCTCTATGAGCCTCCCCACGTTACCAGCCTCGTTAAGCGTGGGCACCACTATTGACACTGAGCCGCCCATCCCAATTTCATGTATGAATTGGTAAGGGCCCTTTAATAGTTTTCCCCAAGACAATACCACTAAATAACATAGTTAGTACTATATAGTTAGAACAGGGCTTAAAGGTTAAAAGGGGGCCTCAGCCCATTAACTGGGCCGGGCCTGGAGGGGCGCCACCCCTCCCCCT
>JAPWUH010000201.1 GCA_028275645.1 Caldivirga sp. | reverse complement strand
CAGGGAGAGACTTGAGGAGGAGTTCATTAAGGCGGTTAGGGAGACGCTTGATGAGGGTGGGTCGGTGCTCATACCGAGCTTCACCATTGGGAGGACCCAGGAGCTTCTACTAACCTTAATTAAGCATGACGTGACTGAGGTGCCCATATACGTGGATGGGCTTGCCAGGGTGGCTAATAGGGTGATTAGCAAGTACCCCCAGTTCCTAAGGGACCCAAACCTGTACGCCAAGGCCATGTCGTACAGCACGGAGATTATGGGGAACTACTTCAGGAGGAACGCCCTAAGGGACCAGGCCGTGATAATAACCCCAGCCGGCATGCTTAAGGGTGGCGCAGCCGTGTATTACCTCAAGAGGCTTGGCGGCGATAGGAGGAACGCCGTGATACTGCCAAGCTACCAGGCCCCAGACTCCCCAGGCTATGAATTACTCACTAAGGGTGTTGTTAGGGTTGATAATGAGGAGATTAGGGTTAACGCAAAGGTCTACTGGTTCGACTTCTCAGCCCATAGCGGCCTGGAGGAGCTGATCAACTTCATAAGGTACTTCAGCGATAACACGAACATACTGATAGTCCACTCAAACCCAAGGAACGCCCTAAGGCTTGGCGAACACTTGGAGGGAAGGAACATACACGTAACCTTAACCACGGGAGAAGCCTTCGAACTCTAGCAACTTAAAGTAAATAAACTCTAAAGAAGGTTGACGAGTCCCATCTTTAAGATGGGGAGTTGCCCCCCACTACGTGGGATTATGGGTAAAGCATTTTACTAAACCTTTTGACCTTGCCTATTCACATTAAACCCCAGGGTGAAACCCACCTAAAAGGGCGGGGAGGGTCATGTGGTGAATCACATTATCAGTTTACCGCTAGCCAACCGGGCATGGATTTGATTTCACCTTCTTTAGCCATTGGCAATTATCTGAAAGTACCAACTATTGGCTACCAAGGGGGACTAACTTAATTGCACCACTGGAACCGCTGTACCTTAGGGCATGGAATGAGTATGTTGGTTTTATGAAAATGGTTTGCCTTGGATTTGCCACTATTCCTGGCACATGTTGCCTACTCGTGAAGCCGACCTCAGGTAACTCAGGCTAAACACAGGCACCACTCAAAACCACTTCAAATCCCCTCTTTTATTGGTGCATTAGTCTTTTTAAACACTGGCTAGTGCTATACACGGTGGCCCAGGAGTGGACTACGGTGTCATCGAGTTCCTGGTGGGGATTGCCACTATAGTTGGCTTCATGTACAAGTTCGAGAAGGATACTAGGGAGGAGTTTAGGAGGGATATTGGTGATTTGAGGGAGAGGCTTACTAGGGTTGAGGATGGTATTGAAAGGCTGGGTGAGGGGTTGGGCAGGCTCGCCAATGCCATCAATGGTGTTGGTGAGGCCATTGTTGATTACCTTGGGTTTAGGGGCGTCTTGAAGCCTGAGGAGGCGGATTACCTAAAGTCGGATATCAAGAGGCTAACCTCAATTGTAATTAACCCGTTTACTGAGGCTGAGAGGAGGAGGCTCCTTGAACTTGTTGATAAGGATGATTTGACCCTTGAGGAGGCTGAGGAACTCCACGAGCTTGCCAGAAAATTCTACAGGGAGTACATTGAGAAGACACCCGACGCATGGAAGGTGCTGTACTACGCCGCCGCAAAGCATGGGGAAGTACTCAGAAAGCACGGCGCATCAGGGAAGCAACCAAGCCAACCATCAACCTAGGCATCAGCCTTATTAGGCACTGCCTTATGCCTAACTTAGCCAGAGTATGATGAGTACCTGTATCCTAATGACCCTCTTCCCGCCTCAGTGGGGCGGGTTTCATTGTGGGGGTCTTGTCCGTTACTCCCTCTGCGGGGTTAATGGTTTCGTCTCGGGGTGGTGGTAACAGTGGGGTATCGCCCCATCGGCTCATCTGACGGAGGGAAGCAAACCCCCTCTCGGGGGCACCACCCCAAGCACTAACCATCCTAACAAAGCTAGGATTAATAAATCCATTGCTATAAAACCCACGTAGTAGCGCAACCCCACCCTAAAGGGCAAGGCTTGCCATGTGGTGTCACCGTGGCGATTGCAGTGGTGGCTTGGCATTCTGGCTGGGCTTTTGGATAGGGCTGATGAGGGGTAACCTCTTCACTGTAAACACCAAGGCTGAGAGGAAGGGGCTTTACCGATGAGTATTGGGATAAGGAGCCTGACCCCTGGAAAGTGCCTTTCTACGTTGCGGTGGTAAATGAGGCAACCTATAAGAAGTACGGTAAGGAACTAGCCGTCTCTCTGGAGGTGGTGGGCCGCTGAAGATAAATGAACGCAACCCACCGCCTCCTTCTCAAGCTTAGCGGTCAGGCAGAGTATGGTTGCCTTCAGTAGAAACGTGGTTTAAGGGTTCCGCATGTTCATGATCGCTCATGTGCATATTCATGGTGAGTTAGAATTGAATGGTTAGAGTGAGCCCCGGTTTCATCCACTGGCGGCCCCGCCGGGATTTGAACCCGGGTCCTACGGCTCCGCAGGCCGCCGCCCTATCCAGGCTGGGCCACGGGGCCTGTTGGACGTTGCGGCTTG
>JAPWUH010000200.1 GCA_028275645.1 Caldivirga sp. | reverse complement strand
CACAGTCACCTTCATTAATACCCAGGAGGCGTTGGGTTGGGCCAGTGCGATTAGAACCTACAACCCACCAATCATAAACGGCACAGTGTACTGCCCAGGGGGATCCCTCATAAACCCATACCTAAACGCCACAGGCCTATACAAATGCGGCCCATGCCTAGCCTACATCCACCCAAACGCCACCCTAACCCTAACCTGCCCAAGGTAACCCACCATGAGACCCACCCACATTGCCAAGTATTTAACAACCGCACCAACGCACGTGACAAGGCTTAGTCATAGTTGAACTCAACAAGGAGAAGATGGGTCATCATTGAACCAGGATCAGTGATCAAGAGCTTAAACCTATTCCCTCAGATTAGGAAATGAAAGAATTTTATTTAGACCTTACTTAGGGAATTGCGAGTAAGGTGTAGTAATGAACATGCTTCATGAAATCAAGAAAAAGTTTTACTCATTAAGGAGCCTATTAAGGGATTTACGGCCATTAGCCCCAATACTTTATGGTCTAGTTATAGCCGTGTTAATTGAACTTCTGGCGCACTTCCTCTTACCGTGGGGAATATCGTTGGTAATATCATTTGCAGGTTTTTTAATAATCTACTCAATAGACATTATAATTTTCAATATGATTCTCAGCGGTAAACATCCGAATGTAATCAATGCTCTTAAATCCCACCCTGATTACTTCTTTTCTTTTTTCATGGTTTTAATGGCGCTTGGTTTTACGTTTTTACTATCTAATTTCTTATATGTTTTTCTACGCATGTCAGGTATTAGGGAGCTATTACAGCTCTATCCCATGTTATTCGCTGGAGCCATCACCTCAGTATCGATAATGTTCGCGGTAACCTATTGGGTCGTTAATAGGGTAGAAAATATTGCAGAGCTAACTGAAACAATTCAACATGTTAAGGCACTTTCAACGTATGCCTACATTTTGGCACTTTTCTTTGTCTTTGCTTCATTACCTATCATATCTTCGCCCTCTAGCTCTACTTCCACATTGTTACTATATTTAATTAGTTTCCTTTTATCATATCCCTTTGGTCTAACAGCCGGCATGATTCAAACATCAATAATGCTCGACGTCTTAGCCGTTACCTTAAGGTACAAACTATCTGAAAAACGATGATTAGGGCTTGAGGGGAAGGGGGTACATGGGGAGGTTCGAGGAATACGTAGAGAAGACTTTGAATGGAAAGATTCCAACTGTTGTTAGTTTAGGAGTCAGGTTAACCTGGCTTGGGTTGGTTTGGGTTTCCTGACCTTGCCTTTGATTGTAATTGTGTAGTGGTCGCATCTAGGCTTGATGCTAACCTCGATTAGCCTAGCACCCCTTAACCCTGGTTAGGGCCTCTCCCCTTCGGTAGGAGTATCGCCGGCTTCAACATTAACCATGGGGCATGGCTTCGTTTAATTAGCTTACCTAATTACCCCTCAGCCCGCAGCCCCACTCATGAATGGGAATATGCTCCTTCAGGCTGGTTCAGGAGGCATCGTAGGCAGTGCGGTGGGCTTCATCACGCCGATTGTTGATGCAGTAATGGCTGTGCTTGGTATTGCCTTCTGGGTTAGCCTGGTCTTCCTAGTCTACTACGCCATTGAGGCTTATGCGCACCCAACGCCATTTGGCCGCTCTGCTAGGCTGGCTGCGATTTATGATCACGTGAAGGCTGTGGTGTGGTCTATTGTGGCGATTTACCTGGCAGTGGCCTTCATAGCCTTCGCCGTGAACAAGGCCAGTGGCTCAAACGTAGTTAGCGTGAGCCAGTTGTTCTACTTCGTCTTCGTTGAGCCAGTTGCCAAGGGCTTCAGCCTACTCTTCGGAACCACCTAACAACACCTCCCTAAGGCCACTTGCCCTTAAAACTAGCCACCCTTCGATGCGATTATTGAGAGCCATGGGTTATCCCTAACGAAACTGGGTGCATCCTGCACCTGAACCTGGCTTGGCTTAGGCTCAGGCCTGGCCTGGGGTTGACTTGGCTCACCTGGCCCACAGGGCTCAATGCCCCTAATGGTGGTTAGGTTCAAGTTGACGCCTGGCTTAAGGGTTAAACCGGCTTCACCGTGCTTAAGGGCTAGGTATATGGCTAAGGCATCCTCAATCATGCTTGATATTGAGGCCCCATTCAAAGCCTCAATGTGGATAGCCCTCCACAAATCCTCACTAACCATGACCCTAAGCCTCCTCCTCACGAACAAACCCCCTTAAGGCTAATTGATTAGGGCACTGGGGCCCAGCGTACACAGGGTCACTGGGGCACAGGGGCAGTGGGACACTGAGGCGCTGAAGCCCTGGGGCCAGGGGGACTTGTCATGGTGGTTTTAAAACAATGGTTCAGGTAGGTTGAAGACCCTCTCGACATTACTCTTCAGGATGATGCCGTACCTATCCTCAACTATTTTACCAACCCTCTCAACCCTGACGGCACTGCCATCGGTGACTTCCCTTGCGATTAACCTAACCACAAGGCTGACGTCGTGGATAGCCTTCCATGCGCTAGTCGGGTAACCATCCTCACCGTGGAAGGATTCCTTGAAGGCTGGTGACTCGTGGCTGAGCA
>JAPWUH010000199.1 GCA_028275645.1 Caldivirga sp. | reverse complement strand
ACTTGAACTTTATCTTGTAGGGGAACTGGGGGTAGGTTGCCCAGTCTATTAGACAGCTGTATGTGAAGTCCCTGGCCTTAAGCGTGTCGTATATTGCGTAGGGGCATAGTAGGGGTCCTGGGCATGAAACAATGTTCCTCATCACATCCCCCGACCCTCCAATGTCTAGGCCTATCCTCCTTAGGAATATAGCCAGGTCTATAAGCTTCTCCCTAACCACATTAATGACAACATCCCCTGTGCCGCCTACGAACTGAAGTAAACCCCAGCCATACCTCCTTGAAGCCTCTATTAGGAACCTGAGTAATGTTGTTGTGAAGACCTGGGCTGATGGAATTAGGACACGGGCATGGTCCTCGAAGACGGGGGGTGTTATCCTAGTCCATGGGTGGCTAATCCTAGAGAGGACACCAGAGTATATACCCGGCGCCTTAGCAGCGCTGGTGGCCCATGGTGTCGCACCAGCCACCAACCCCATGCCGTATATGTAGACGGGGTACTTAGTCTTCTTGAGCTCGGTGACGTGACTTGGCCACGGCCCCTTCTCCAACTCAGCTAAGTACTCCTCAACCTTCTCCTTGGGCGGTGGCTCAGGCCATAGCGATGGGGTTATTGGTAATTCCTCACTGGCCATATGGAGGGCTTTAACTATATTTAAAAACCCTTATTCCTCATTAAAAGTGAAATAATTCTAATATTTAAGCTAGTTTAATGCCTAAATCATGGCTGGTGCCGTGGATCAGGGACAAAGAGCAAGGATCAGGGTGGTGACGCATAAGATAGCCTTTAGGAGTGGTGACTTAACCCCAGTTAACCACCCTGAGAAGCTGGCCCCCATACCATACACAAATTACGTCCCAGACGTACTACTTAGGAACATGGGTAAGTGGGTTAGGACTGAATTAGTTACCCCAGCCATAGTTAGGCATGTCTCGGAGACAGGTGAGGAGATATACTCGGTTAAGGTTATTGGGCCGCCTAATGCCAGGTTTAGCGCCGATACCCTTGAGAAGCTTTGTGACTTAGCGGACACGTACGGTATAGGCGTGGTTAGGCCCACACCCCAGGGTAACGTGGAGATACTGACTGATAGTGAGGAGAGGGCTAGGAGACTTGAGGAGGAGCTTAGGAGGAGTGGCTTCCTGGTTGGGGGTTGGGGTAACCACCTCTGGAATATTCAACCATGCACAGCCTACCTGACCTGCACCACGGCTGTGGTTGACGCGCCTAGCATAGCTAAGGCACTTGGTGATGCCCTTGTTGAGTATGTTTACGATAAGGAGACCCCAGCCCACTTGTCAATAAAGGTGTCGGGTTGCCCCAACGCCTGTGGTGGTGCCATTGATGTGGCTGACATCGCTGTTGTTGGTTACCCAGCCCAAACACCCATGGTTGATGATAAGTGGTTCTCAAGCATCGGCTCACCCCTAGACGTCACTGCAGCATGCCCAGTGGGTGCGATAACGCCTAAGAGGGATCCAAGCACGGGTAAGGCCTACGGTATAGTGATTAGGTCTGAGTTATGCATAGCCTGCGGTAGATGCCGTGACGCGGTGGATGCGATAGTTTATGACCCTAAGAAGATAGGTGTAATGGTGCTTGTGGGCGGTAAGGCATCAAACACAGGCCCCAATGGGCAGTTAATGAGTAAGGTGGTTGTCCCATACCTACCCAATGAACCACCCAGGTGGCCGACCCTGGTTAAGGTGGTTAAGAGGATTGTTGATGTTTGGGTGGCTAATGCCAATAAGGGTGAGCGCATCGGCGACTGGATAGTGAGGATTGGGTGGGATAAGTTCTTTGAATTAACGGGCCTACCTGACGTTAGGAAGTACCTGAGGTTCTCGGAAAAGCCTGGGCCACTGTACCAACCGCTCTACAGGAGGAGGCTAACCGAGACCTATGCATACCTCTTCAGGGAGTACGCCAATAAGATTTAGGAACCATCAACTTAAAGGCTTAGCACTAGCATCAACGTTTAATTCACCATTCTTAATCATGTTGTATAGCCTGCAAAGTATCCTCCTAGTCATGCCCCAGATGACCATGTCACCCACCACTATGGCCTTCTTGGTGTTACCCTTAACCACGGTGACCCTATCTAGGTTAGGTATCTCGCTCAGCCTAATCCACTTAACATATTCAAATTCTCCACCTAGGCTTACGACATTAACGTTGCAATCCACGATGAAGACTATGGGCAATACATTAAGCTCCGGCGCATTCCTAGGGTGCTCAATGTCAAGCACGGCGGCAACCTTACCTACCTTACTTAGGTCAATCCCAGTCTCCTCCCTAGTCTCCCTTATTGCAGTGTCCAATAGCGAACCATCACTAGTTTCGTAGTGGCCCCCAGGAAACGCCGCATCACCACCCCATGGATCACCTGGGTTTGCGGCCCTCTTACCAACCAGGACCATGGGTTCCTGGCACCTCTTCAATATCACAGCCACGGCTGCCCAAGCCTCATTGCCACTGGGTTTAGGTATGTTAAGACCAGCCACGTTTACCTCTAGTAATTTACCTACTTAAAAACACTTCACCGCAATCTTAACCGTCCTGCAGTAAACCATGTGGGAA
>JAPWUH010000198.1 GCA_028275645.1 Caldivirga sp. | reverse complement strand
CTTAGTTACAAAGCCCATTACCTCATTATCCCTAACCTTAATGGCTATGAGCTCATCCTCAACGATTGGTATCCCCTCCTTAATAGCCAGGTTAAGCAGGAAGGTTGACAATTCTCTACCTGTCTCATCAAGCTTATGTAGAACCCTCCTCCTGGAGTGCCCACCCTCAAGCCTTAGGTCAGGGTCGAACTTAAACCCCCAATCCTCAATGGTACTAATTACCTTAGGGATTTCACTCGTGACATAGTTAACAACAGCTGTGTCGCAGAGCCCGTCACCTGCCTTTAACGTATCCTCTGCGTGCAGTTCAGGTGAGTCATCGGGGCTTATGGCCGCGGCCACGCCACCCTTCGCCTCATAGCTTGAACCCCCCTTAACCCTCTTAGTTATAATTACGACTCTATGACCTGACTTATGAAGGGATAACGCCGCCGATAACCCAGCTATACCACTGCCTATTATGTAAATCATGCAGCTCCACCCTCAAGTAGTTTAATTGTTCTTTCAAACGCATCCTTAACAGCATCGGCAATACTTTTAGGTAGCTTAACCTCATGGACCTCATCCCTCAAAGACCTGTATACCTTATCTAACGTAACCATGGCCATGTATGGGCACCTGGCGTACCCATACTCATTGGGGTTTACAAGTGGGTGAAAAACCTTACCAGGGACCTTAATCCTTAATGCATTTAACATACCTACCTCAGTGGCCACTATGAACTCCTTAGCGTCACTACTCTTAGCGTACTCAATCATCTGGTTCGTTGAGCCCACGAAGTCGGCTTGCTTAAGAACCTCAATTGGCGATTCTGGGTGGGCCATTAGTACGGCGTTAGGGTGCCTCATCCTGGCTGCCTTGACCATGTCTATGCTGTAGCCTGAATGGACTATGCACCTGCCGTTTTGCGGAACCTTAATGATCCTCTTACTACTGCCGATTAATGATTGAACATAGTTAGCCAGGTTTAAGTCAGGGCCGAATATAACCGTGTCATTGGGTATCTTCTTAATGACCTTAACAGCCGTTGACGACGTCACTATGTAGTCTGCAAGGGCCTTAACGCTGGCGCTTGTATTGACGTAAAGCACCACTGGGATGTTTGGGTATATCTCTTTATACCTCCTCAACTCATCAACGCTTAAGGAGTCCGATAGAGTACAGCCAGCCTTAGGCTCCGGTGAGAGTACCCTCTTATCTGGGTTTAATGCAGCTGCTTGCTCAGCCATGAAGAAGACACCAGCGAATACTATTAACTCAGCCTTGGTGTTAATGGCCTTCAGTGCTAAATCATACGAATCACCCGTGTAGTCAGATACTAATTGAACTTCGTAGTCCATGTAATTATGACCCAATATTATCGCGTTTTTCTCAATCTTAAGCCTCTTAACTTCGTTAATCATGGCTTCCGGCTTCATGTTAACTAAACCCAGACCCATTACCGAGTATTACCCTTATTGTGCAGTATTTGCATTGAAGCAATAGCACCTGACGTTAATGAGGAGGCATATTTTGCACATGGCTATATAGCAACGATTGCCCGCATTAATTTAAATCAAGGTCTAGTGCCTTTGAGTCATTGCTAAGTAGCATAACCATTGTCCATTTTAGCTTATTAGTTTAATAGTTCTTTAAGAAAGATCTTATTGCGGCAACTAAAACTGAGTTTCATGTTAAAAAGCGAAGGGGCTGAAATGACCTCCTTTCTGTCTTGGTGGGATGGGTTTTTCGTTGTGGGGGTCTTGGGTGTTGGTGGTTTTGTTCTTGGGGTGGTGGTGAATGGTGGGGTATTGCCCCACCGGCTCATCTGATTGAGGGAAGCAAACCCCCTTCCCGGAGGCACCAACCCAAACACCAAACATCCCAACAAAACTATGACCTATAAACCCAACGCCGTGAAACCCACACAGCAGAACAACCCCACACTAAAGAGCGAGACTTGTCTACTCGTTGCCAAGTACGGTCATTTACCTGGATTCCTTCACACTTATTAATGCGATGCCTGTTACTATCCACGCTATCATGATTATGAATATGCCTATAATTATGAAGGTTAGTATAGCCCCTATTAGGTAGATTAGGCCTCCTGTATTGAAGAGACCCTCATTGGTGTGGATGCTCATAACTTCCATAGCCCTACGCAGGTAAATGGCGGATAGCAGGAAGAAGACCGCTGCAACTATAATAAATATTACAAGCGTCAATAAACCTGGTAATATGAACCTCACCCCACTGTAGGGTATCATGGGGTATGTTATGATTACTGAGTGATACGTGATTACTGTAGCTATGATGCCTGAGGCCAGTAGAATTAATGCTATTAAACCGAAGACAAACCAGTAAATAACATCTAACCTAAGCTTACTATCATTAAAGTAGTTAGCTAATTCCAACATACCAATGAAGAACAAAATTATACCTATTATTGACGGTACGACGTAGCCAAATATACCCACACCCGCAAGGAACAGGATTATGCCTATTATTGATGGTACAACATAACCAAATACACCCACACCCGCAAGTATAGCGCCTACCCCGGCAAGCACCTTAGCGGAGTCAAAACTCATGAGGCTAATTCTAAGCATC
>JAPWUH010000197.1 GCA_028275645.1 Caldivirga sp. | reverse complement strand
TAATGCTAACTGGCCTGGTTGTCGGCTTAACGATACGGGTGATTGGTGAGCCAGTGTCCAGGCAGTACATTGACTTAACCAGGAGGGTTATTGAAGAATCCGGTTGCAGCGTCCACGCCACCGGTGACGCAATAACCATTAATCAATGTACCCCAAGGCTGGGTACCATTAATGTCCCAGGGGATTACGCCCTCTCAGGCTTCTACGCCGCATTAGCCTTAACCACAGGGGGTAGCGTCACCGTGACTGGGTTACCTGAACCCATGGGCCATGGTGATGATTCTGTGGTTAACCTGTTTAGAGAGATGGGGGCTGTAAGTACATTCAGCAACGGCAATTGGACCATTGAGGGTGAAGGTGGGTTGAGTGGGGTGTCGGTTAACCTTAGGGACTCACCAGACCTAGCCCCAGTTATGGCGTCGGTTGCCCCATTTGCAGTTGGGGAAACTGTGATAACTGGTGTTAGGCACTTGGCCTTTAAGGAGAGCAATAGGTTAGTGACCATGTCAAGCACCCTAAGGGCCTTTGGTGTGCATGTGCAGTACAGCGAGGATGAAATAAGGATACTAAATTCTAGAACTCATGGCGCACTCATTAAGTGTCCAAATGACCATAGGATAGCCATGATGAGTGGGGTTATTGGTGCTGGTTCAGAGGGTGAAACCACCATTGTTGATGCTGAGTGCGTTGGCAAGAGTAATAGGTGGTTTTGGAGGGACTTAAGGAAACTGGGGATTAGTTTACAGGAGGATTAAGCCAACCACTAGTAAGGCCAATATCCCACCTTGCATATTGAGGTTTAGCACTTACGGTAAGGTTTAAGATCAGTCCTTCGAATCACAATGTAATTAGGTTGATTTCCGGTGGTTAATGAGGTAACGAAGCCGTGGGTGGATGAGAGGAGGTATCAGGAGGATAGGTTCATGGAGGCGCTTTACGAGGCTGAGTTAGCCGAGAGGTTCATGAAAGATGGCCTTTTAAGGAATGCAGCAGGTAAGGCTTACCAAGCCTTGAAGGCGTATGTAGCAGGCCTATCCGTGGACTATAGTGACTTGCTTTCACAGTACTTCCCTGGGAGGAGGAAGATTACACCAACGAAGACTGTGGAGAGGGTTGACTGGGTAATAGCCGTCATGCCTTCAGGTAGGTTAAGGGAAGTTGCTGCAATAATTGGGGATAGAGATCTCAGGTTAGTCGCTGAGGTAGCTATAAATCTACATGAGTTTCAGTATAACGGCTTCGATAGGGATGTGGAGGTTTCACGGTATAGTAGGGAGGAATTCGTTAGGAGGGATATTTCGCTAGTCGTCGATTTCATTAGGGGTAGGCTCTCGCACATGAAGAAGTAGGGGGTGGGAACTTTAAACGTGGCATTATGGTCACTTAACAATAAGCACAGGCTTGTTTGAGTGCCTAGCTACCTTCTCTGACACTGAACCCAGTAGGAACCTTGCTAAGCCCCTTAAACCCCTTGAACCAACCACTATAAGGTCCACGTTAAGCTTCTCCGCGTTTTCAAGTATCTTATCAGCCGCATTGCCCCTAACCAATATAGTCTCGGCGTTAACACCCATGCCGGCAGCCTTGGCCTTAGCCTTACTTAGTATCTCATTACCCACCTTAACCATGTCATCTATTATACTAACCATTATGGGCATGGTTGAGGTAGCCATGGCAACCTTATCCTCCTCAACCACGTGTATTATATATAGGCTTGAATTGAAGACCTTAGCTAACCCTATGGCCACGTCAACGGCCTTATCCGAGTATTGGGATCCATCGGTGGCTACGAGTATTTTGCTGAACATAATTTTAAAAATAAACCCGTATTAATAAGCACTAACCCATGTGCCTGGTTGACAGGATAGATGCAGAGACCCATGCGCACGCCACTGAGGATTACGATAAGGTTATGTCCACGTTAATTAACCTACTTGGCCCAGGGGTGGCTAAGCTGATTGAGACTAGTTCACTTAGGGGGCATTACAATAACCCAATTAAGGTCTTTAGGGTTGAGTTGAGGCTTAAGGGTTGCGGTAATGATGATGTGGTTAGGGGTATTGCCGCTAGGCTTTCCGATGAGGATAAGAGACTGATTGAACTTTCCTTAGATTCAAGGGTTAGTGGGAATAAGCTTTACCTCAGGTTCGATAAACAAAGACTCTACCTAAACGAACTAATGCTGAGCAGCGGTGACGATGTCGTCAAGGTTATCATACACCTAAACCCGGTTAAGTTAAGGGGAAGCTCAATAATTGGTGTCCTTAGGGAGATGGGGTTGATCACTGGTTAGCCTCATCAATGGGTATCCTCACGGGTGACTTGCTAATGTCCCACGCCGCTGAGGCCAGTTTGCGTATGAACTCAGCGCTGTGTTCACCCAATTGACCCAGCTTAGCCTTATACCTACTCAGCACTAGGTTGAAGGCGAATAGGCTTATGCGCCTTATTATTAACTTGGCCACTATGTTCTCCATGTTACCCACTATGAGCTCCACGGACCTCACAGCCTCCTCCATGGACTTAATCAATGCCTTAAGTATTAACTCCCTCCTTAATGGATCCTCAATCATCTTATCAAGGACTGTGAAG
>JAPWUH010000196.1 GCA_028275645.1 Caldivirga sp. | reverse complement strand
GAAGGTGACGAGATAACGTTAGTGTAGTATAATGGGTAGTGTCGGTATTATGAACATGAACATTATTGATAAGCCTAGGCCAATGCTATGAATAACCTTACCGCTCAATATCGATGTGGATACGGCCGATATTAATAGGGCCAGTGTTGGTACGTGGTAACTAAACGGCGCCTTGACCGTGACGGCGCTTAGGGAACCTGAGAGCACGCCATTGATGAATCCCACGAACTCCACTAGGGCAATGTAGCTGATTGGTATTAGGGCTCCGTAGATTACGTCATCCCTGAACATGGCCTTTAGTTGAAATACAACGGAGTCAACTATCCTAGCTGCCCTGGTCACGAAGTAAGGTGCACCGACACTATAGGCTAGGTCCCTTACCCTGGAGAACTCCCGCTCAATTATAGATGAACCCACTATCACCCTTGGGTTAGGGTTCCAGGTTAACTCAAGTATAGGCTCCGTTATCCTACCCTCTAGGTTAATCATAAGCCTTAGGAAGCCTAGAAACTGGGGTAGGTATAGCGTGGAGAAGCCCAGCGAGAAGGCTATTAATGAATACGGGGCATTATGAGTAATCACATACACCACTAACGCTGATGCAAGGCCAATTACCGTGGGCTTGAGGTAATCGTACTCGTAAATCTTAGGCTGGTTAAGGTGGATAATGGGGATTAGGAGCAGTGGCATTAACAGTAGGAGTAGCCCGGCAATGCCGATGCCTATTAACATTACCATCAACGCCTCAACCATGACCAAGGCCATTACGAGGACCAGTATGCTTAAATTAACCTCACTACTCATCCTCCTCCAATCCTCAATAATGTTGTTGAACCTCTGGGCCAGGAATTCGAAGTAGGCGTCGTAGCTTATGCCACTCTGCTCATAATGCCTAGCCATGGTTAGTAGGAGTTTACCAGCCTTAGTCAATTCGACATTATCGCCAATGAGCCTAACGGCCTCATCGCTACCAACCAGTGGTGACATAAGTACCAGGAGCATTAAATTAACCACGTCCCTTAACCTCATGGCGGTCACCCACCTCCACATTATTAATACCAAATGCATGTAGGCTAATATTAAAGGTAACTTAACCCTACAGAGCTAAAGCCTAAAAATAACGCATAATCCCCTTAAGCATTGTCAATCGTAAAACACAACAAGCTGATGAGAATAGTGAAACTCGCCCTTTAGGGTTGGGTTTAATAGTAGTGGGGCAACCCCACCCTTAGAAGGGGTAGTTTCGGTTTTCGTGATTATTCGTGGTGTTTATTTTTCGTTGTTAGATTTATAAACCTGACCTCAATACTCTTAATTGGTTACCCTGGGTTTCTGAGATCCGTAGTGGCTGGGAACCCCCGGTGACGGGTGGGGAGCCGCTGTGGTGAGGGGGCCCAGGGAGACCGTCGAGAAGGAGACGGCGGGAACAACCCACCACCTCCAGAGAGACGGTGGGTAGGGGTCATATCCATAACTTGATTAAACCCTTAGTAGAGTATGGCGCATCCCGCAACTTGAAGCAGCCAATGAGTGGTAATGCTGTACTCCTTAAGATGGGGTAATGGCACCAGCTGGAAAACACTTATAAACCCTTATAATTATCGTGGCCTGGTGGGATCATCCCACTACCCCCTGTCCTGGAAGTAGTGGACGTTTCCTTCAGCTATAGGACAGAGAGGGGGCCTCTACACGTTCTTAAGAATGTCTCATTTACCGTTTATGAGAAGCAGTACGTATCAATAGTGGCACCCACTGGCACCGGCAAAACCACGTTGTTAAGGATAATAGCCGGGTTGAGGAAGCCTGATAGTGGTAAGGTGCTTTTAATGGGTGAGGAGGTTAGGGGTCCAACACCTAAAATATCCATGATATTTCAAGACTTCGCCCTCTTCCCCTGGCTAACAGCATTAGAGAATGTTGAAATAGCATTACTCCACAAGAGGCTCAGTAGGGATGAGAGGATTAAGCTAGCCAGGAGGTACCTTGAACTGGTTGGTTTAGGGGCCTTTGAGAACTATTACCCAAGGGAGTTGAGTGGTGGGATGAAGCAGAGGGTCGCCATAGCTAGGGCATTAGCGGCTCAACCAGTGCTCCTCCTGATGGATGAGCCATTCGCCAACTTGGACGCCATAACCGCAGAGGGTCTTAGAAGCGAGATATACAACATGGTTTTTAACGAGGAGTCTACCGTTAAGGCTATAGTGATGGTTAGTCATAACCTGGAGGAGGTTATTGAACTGAGCGATAGGGTAATCATACTTGGTGGTAGACCAGCCACCGTAATATCCGACGTGAGTATAGATTTACCTAGACCCAGGTCACCTAGGGATAAGGAGTTCCAGGACTACCTAGACCTGCTTTACGGAGAAATCTCAAAGTCAATGGAACTCGCTGGCATAGCTAAGACTTAAGGGCCAGGGGTCTTAATGGTAACCCTCGGTATCGTTATTGTATCACTGTTAGCGTCGTTAGCAACCATGGCCAGGGTTGCGGCAACCTTAATAATTTCCGTAGTCACAGGTTGGTTCCTCGGCTACGCAGCGGCTAAGAGTGGGGTGGTTGAGAGAGTGTTTCTATCCGTAACGCAAACCCTAGAGTCAGT
>JAPWUH010000195.1 GCA_028275645.1 Caldivirga sp. | reverse complement strand
TTAGCCGTGAAGGAGTATGCCCAACCTAGGGCCACCTCCACAAACCTATACACCTGGGCCGTCCTCTCATCAAACTGCTCAAAATAACCATACCTATGCATCTAAATAAGGGTCAATAATACTGCTAATTAAAACATACGCACAAACCTAGCCCTCAATACCACCCGTGGCTTACTGCAATAACGGCTTCTAAACCTCCTGTGTCCCTTCAATTAAATGAGACTAAAGATAAGCTTATTAAGGGTTAACACAGTAATCTGGGGATGGGCCCGTAGCTCAGCCTGGATTAGAGCGGCGGGCTTTTAACCCGTAGGTCGTGGGTTCGAATCCCACCGGGCCCGCCAGTGAATGAGCCAGAACCATCCACACCATTCAATCCCTACTCATCATGCATATAACCATGCGCAGTCATGTATATCAACAATGCTAATTAAGCCGGTATGCAGTAACCGGCATGAGAATGCAGCAGTGTTAAATATGGTAATTGAGGTTGCTGAGCCCAAGAAGACTACGGCAACACTAAGCCTCACTAAATCAACGAATAGTCTCCTCAATGTGAAAACCTTGACCAAGCCTTAGCTGCTTTAGGGTTCTCATTAACCTTGAATAAGCTGTTTACGTGTGGTATTACGAATGCCTCAGCCTTACCCCTAGTCTCACTGATTAGCTCCTAGAAAGTCAGGTCTGAACTCCTATGAGCTCTCCTATTTCAGTCCCAATCTCTCGTTGATTTCCCTCTGATAGTCCTCCACTTCTAACTCCTCCACCTCCTTCACTGCCACCGGTTTGCCCCCCTTAAACGAGGATTCGTACATCGCTAGGATCACAGCCTCATCCTTGGCTCCCTCCTCTCCATCCACCTCTGGTTTCCTATGGTTTATGATACTATCAGCGAAATCCAGGAGCTCCACCGACACACCGAAGCTCCCCATTTCCACCCCCACTCCCTTAGGGAACCACTTCTCCTTAACCTCCTGAGGTAGGCTACTCATCATGGTGCTCACCAGCTCCCGTGGGGATAATGAGAACGTCCCTACTCCTCCCTCGCCTGGTGACATGAACCCCTTTTGCCAGCTCAGAGAACCCTTGTCTCCATAGATCACCCACTGCTCATATGTCTCCCCTGGGGCTACCGTGGTCCAGAGGAACACCCCCACCATGTCCCCCTTGAGCTTGAGGATTGAAACGGTCGTGTCCTCCACAGTGACTGGCACTGGTTTAGATCTCTTAGGCCAATCCTCGTATCTAAAGGGCTCGTAGGTTCTCGAGTGAGCTGAGACTTCCTCCACCTCCCCCAGGATATACCGCCATAAGTCGGCGAAGTGCACCCCTACATCCAAGGTAAAACCTCCCCCTGCATAGAACTTGTCTAATCTCCAGCCGGAGAAACCCACTGTTAAAGCCCCTAGATTGTAGCTTGAACTTATCCAGGTGAAGAACCTGGGTGATCCTATCATTCCACGTTCCACGCTCCACTTAATCGCCCTATCCAAAGGCCTCCTCCTATAGTTCTCGGCAACGGCCAGAATCCTATTATTGGACTTGGCTGCCTCAATTATAAGCTTGGCAGCCCTCATTGTCACTCCCAGGGGCTTCTCCACCAGGACGTGTTTCCCATCGTTAAGGCAGTCCACGGCTATCCTGTGGTGTGATGCGTGATCCACCACTATATAGACCGCCTCCACATCTTTCTCTTTCTTAAGCATCTCCCTGTAGTCGCTGTAGACTGCGGGCGTCTTACCTAAACTAATGGAGGCCCTCTTAGCGAAGGCCTTGGCCCTCTCCAGGTTCACGTCACTTACCGCTACCAAGTTTATAACATCCACTTCCTTCTTCCTCAATTCCTCAAGCGCAGGCAACACCCAGGTAAAGGAAAACTGCCCAGTGCCTATTAACGCCAGGTTTACCTGAGCCATAAATAGGCTGAAGTTGACTTATTTTATAAAAGCTTCGCTACTAAAAGGTTTATAAAAACTGACTTACTCAAACTTGAAGTCAAATGAGTCAACTATTGATGCCCTTAAGGGTGTTTTAGCCTACTGAGACGGTCTGAGGAGTTCAGACATGATAGTTTATTTCATACGTTTTTAAGTAATCATATATGTCATCTTTATCTATATTCTTGTGTAACACCATTACTTCATTATATTTACTATATTATTCAATCTTAACACCATCCCCTCATTACAATGGATCGCTGCTTAGAGCCACTATTTCAAGCGTTAAATAGCCTTATAACCGCTTTCATATAAGCCATGTATTGTCCTCCCAAAGTTAATAATGCTCTTATCCACATTCACAAAATCTCTTAATGCTGTCCAAATGAGGATGTATTCATCTTCAGATGAAGATAATAGTATTTTTCTAATGTGGTTGCATAACCGGGAGAAAGTTTGTGCATTTGGTTGTCAACTCTTAAAATGCAACTGCAGCTACTAATCCATAGCAGGGATTACGCTGGTTATTATGCACATTGAAGATTCACGGTGGTTAGTTATGGGGTTTAGTGACGTAAGGTTAATTAAACTAGGGTGTTCCTAATCCCTGTGGAGTCTGACCTGGAGTTCTCTAACATTGTCTCCGTGCTTAAGCTGGTGGAGGCGACCACGCAGAGGACTGTGATGGC
>JAPWUH010000140.1 GCA_028275645.1 Caldivirga sp. | reverse complement strand
AGCAGCGCCTTTGAGAGTAGCTCGTAGCTGCGGACCAATAGCGTCAACTCGCCCTTAAGCGTGTAGAATAAGTCACCCTCAACCCCTATGATATCACCCCTGTCTATGAACCTATGGAACTCCTCAAACCTCTCACCAAGCTCATTAACCCTCAGGTAAAGTTGAAGTCTCTCCCCCTCATCAAAGATATCGACGAATGATGCCTTACCATGCCTCCTGATGTTAGCAACCCTACCCACCGTCCTAATACCCCTGTAGAATGGGTCATGGCTAACCGGGTAATTCTTAGCCAACTCCCTTATCTGCGCAATGGTGTGGGTGAACTCGAACTTATGTGGATAAGGATTAACACCCCTACTCCTCAACTCCTCAACAACCCTTAGCCTGTTGGGGTCCCACTGGGGTTTATACATACTTAACGGCAAGGCGGCAGCGGCCTTTTAAACCTTGTACCCCTCATGGTCAATTAATGATTACACCGTTAAGCTACCTAATAACAATATTATAATCTATAAGTTGAATATAAGTTGCAATGAGGCTACATAGGTTAAGCACTTAAATCACCTAGAGTTAATTAGCCCCTGATGCCGCAGGTGGATGATGACCTGGTAGATGCATTGATGATACTTGGGTTGTCTAAAAAGGAGGCCACGGTGTTAGCCTACCTAATAATGAGGGGTAGTGCCACCGCCAAGGACATAATGGCCGACTTATCAATACACCAACCCCAACTATACAACGTAATGATGTCCCTGGAGAGGAAGGGGTTTGTTAATATTCAGCATAGTAAACCCAAGGTCTACGAGCCGATAAGCGTGGGGTTAATAATGGAGATGATTGAAAATGAGGCGTCAAGGCGTAAGCAAGCCATTGTGAAGGCCATTTCCTCATTAACAAGGGGTGAAAGGCCGAGGAGCCTGGTGTGGGTTACGAGGGGTATTGATAACATTGTGAATAACTCAGCAGCATTGATTCAGGAGGCTAAGAGTGAGTTGTACATATCAGCGACACCCATGCTACTGGGCAGGTTGTTAAAGTACATTAAGGGCCTTAACCCAAGGGTTAAGGTGTACGTATTCATCTACCCATATTTAGATGAGGAGTTGTTGACAAGCCTAAAGGGCATTGATAATGTAGTTGAGGTTAAGACCAATAGGCTTGGCCCATTCTCCCTAATATCACCAGACGCAGAATCATGCGTGTTCACAATGATTAAGGCCAGTCTAGGTGATAAGAACAGCGCCTACGGCTACGTGTTTAGGGATAGGGCAATGACCCTGCAGTTCATACACAGCCTGTTCGATGCGTGGAGGCGTGCCCAAACGGTGTACAGGAGGGAGTTTAAGGAGTCGGATTACCCATTGGTATTCAACTCGCACAGGTTCGCCACCTGGGAGATACTTAGGGCTAGGGAGATTGGGTTAAACATAGAGGTTAAGGTTAAGGGCTACTTAACAAAGACAGGTGAAGAGGTGAGCCTAATTGGCACACCTGTTAACGTAACCATAAGTAGTGATGTGGTGAACTTCGAGCTAATACCCAAGGGCGGCGGCAAACCAATACTAGTGGGTGGCACAAACGCATTAATTGAGGACGTGGAGTCCGAGTACGTTGAAATTAATCCCTTGAGCCAAGGCACGTAACCTCGCCAGTGGCTTGAGCAAATTATACTAAGCCATGTAGTAAAATTTAAAAACACCAGTACATTAAACAGCCTATGTCCAATAACGAACCCTCAATGGTAAGGGTAATGGTTATACTGGCCGTGGCTGTAATGGCCGTGTATGGTGCAGTGGTTGTGTATGCTCAGCAGAGGCCACAGATCATAGGTGGAAACCCAGTAACAATAATCCTAACCCCCGGTACACCAATGTGGAATCCCTACGCGCCAAGCAACATGATTGGTAACACGTGGGACTACCTACCACTGGCAGCCTTCAACCCATTAACAGGCCAATGGTGGCCAATACTTGCCGAGAATTGGACTGTTCAGGTTTTGCCTAATGGTTCGGGTATCTTAACCATTTACCTTAGGCCTGGCCTATACTGGTTCAACGGCACTAATGCAATACCATTCACTGCTTGGGATGTTTATGCTCAGTTTTACATTGGTATGAAGGCATTCGCCTGGTATGTGCCTTGGATTAACCAGTCCCTCGTTGACGAGGATGTTAGGGTGTTAAACAACTACACGATACAATTCCTATTCCAGAGATGGACCCCGTACATACCATACTGGCTACTAACAAGCTGGATAGACGTACCATACCCAGTATGGAAACCAATAGTGGATAAATTAAAAACAATGAATGTTACTCAGGCGGCTAAATTCGCGACAAACATAACCGAATACGTGGTTCCATACTACGGCTTATACCCGTATTACCTAAGCTATGTTAGCACAACCTACCTCCACTTCACCCTTGAACCACCCAACCTGTTAAGCTCATGGTACCAGGTCTTCCCCTTCGCCGCCTGGCAGTACTACGACCCAACGGCGATCGTATGGGAGACTGGCGGCAACACACAGGCCTTAAGCGGCATGCTTGCCGGTAAGATTACGTACGACTGGATCGGGTTATCTGAAGCACAGCTTAAGATTATCAACAGTACACCAGGCTGGTCATCATTCGCACTGCCAGTGTTCTCAGTCATGGGCATAGCCATTAATCCGCACTACTACCCGTGGAATATTCCTCAGGTTAGGGAGGCTATCTGCGATGTGATTAATAGGACTGAGGTTGCCGCCGCATGGGGCCTAGCGATTAGTAAACCAGCCTACTACCCGAACCCAGTGATACCGGTACTGAGGATACGTATCCGCCTGATGTTAGGCAGTTCATTACATCATGCAGCTACAACCCAAGTAAGGCTGCTCAGATGCTTGAGAGCCTAGGCTTCAAGAAGATTAACGGATACTGGTACACACCAAACGGGACTCAATTAACGCTTTATGTGTATGGTCCAAGTGGCTTCACCGACTGGATGACGATGGCCAGTGATGCCGTGGAGCAGATGGATGCCTTCGGCGTCAACGCAAAGTTAATCGGACAGGATGTGGGTGTATTCTGGAGCACCACACTGCCAAATGGGCAGTATGAGGGCGCCACAACATGGCTTAACTCGGCTAATGGCCCAGCTTACAGCAGTATGTGGGGGTTGTTAGGTTGGCCTTGGTGGACGACTGGGGCTGCAATACAGGCGTATAGGCCAGGTAGTGATGTCTGGCCGTTCCAGTGGCCCAACGGCACCTGCAGCCCAGTGATACTGCCTGCCCAGCCTCCAGTATTTAGGAATGGTACAATTGTTTGGTGCATTAACTCAACCTACGGCTTCATTAACCTGACTAATTGGCAGATGTTTGAGAACATTGCGGCACCCGGAACACCAAACTACGACCTAATGATGAAGATAATATTCGCATGGTACGACTACTTCGTACCCATA
>JAPWUH010000019.1 GCA_028275645.1 Caldivirga sp. | reverse complement strand
ATAGTACCATTGTACAGTAAGCTTGAGCCCTACGAGTACATGAAGTCTGTTATGGATCCGAATTGGCTATTCCAGCCATGCATACTTAACAAGTACCCGCTACTAACCTACGAGCTCGAATTCATGCCATGGGGATACGGTAATGGCCTATACAGCAACTTGCATATAATAATCGCCTGGGGCCTGGTGGCGCCACCTGGTGTTGTTCCACCAGTCGCCCAAGCCATTGCTAATGGTTCACTTTGGACGAAGTATCCGCAGTACGCGGCATTCCTAGGCATACCTAACCCAGACCCGTCACTACAGGCTTGTGTGGCCTCATACTTCCACATACCATATACCCCAGTAACAACAACCACCACAACAACTACGACTACCACCACAACAACCACTACGACTACTGCAGTCTCAACAGTCACCTCCACGGCTACTGTTATAAGTACGGTCACCACAACAGTGGTCTCAACCACTACTGCAGTAAGCACGGTAACCGTGACTAAGACAGTAGTAAGCACAGCATTAATAGCAGGAATAGTAGTCATCGTGATTGTTGTAGCAGCAGTGGCTGCACTAATAGCAATGAGGAGGTGATGAATAAGTTTTAGTACTCTAACTCTTAAAACACCTAATCTTAATTTTTATAACAAAAATCTATAATATTATGGTTAAGATGGGGAATTAGTTAGGCATTCTAATGCACTGGTTAAATTAACCTGCATGGTTACGGTTAATCCATGTTTCATCAACTCACTCTGCAATTTAGATATTAAACCGCCTGTAAGGGTTAACGGTAAGATTACTAGTTGTCCATCACAGCCGCTTGTCCGTGCACTTTGGGTTAGTAACGTTAATTTGGTTGAAGTGGGCTTCGATATTAACCTAATGCCGCTGGTTAGGATTGTGAATGCTGGGTCGCTTACAGACTCATCGCCTATGGCGCCACTGGCCGGTAACACCCCTGGATTACCCCAGTCAACAACCTGCCTATTGGTCTCAGGTTGAAGCACAAGTGCAGTGTTTAATTCAATGTCCTCCACCCTATGCCTCTTAGCCAACAGCGCCCTACCGGTTCTTAACTCCATTCTCACACCATTTAGAGCCATCAGTGGGTTTTCGTATATTATGGCTAGTCCTAAGTCATATATGTTGAGCCCGAGGAATAGTTTAAGTGCATTGGACAATGCTACTAGATCTACTAATTCACTGGACTCCTCGTAAACCCTCATTACGAGTGATACAAGGTCCTCATCATCAGCAATACCCTTAATGTATGACCAAACCTCGCCATAGGCATCTTCAATAAGCCGCCTACTACCCGTTAGAGATGCCCACACCTTAAAGTAGTCTTCATTGACATCAACACCCCCAACCATGACTATCGTTGACACTAATGCACCTGGAAACGACCTATATCTGTTAATCAACTCAAGTGGATTAGTCACAATCTCCCTACCCCCAGGGTAATCAATGTAAGCCAGCATTCACAACACCTAGGCATATTTTTAACGTGATTACACATTAAGGTTATTAATCTTTTGGCTGTTCATGAACCCAAAACATTTAAAAATCGAATACGATATCGGTAGCTCATGAGGATAGCGGTAATAGTCGATGCTGAAAACTTAGTCACAGGCCCAGGGGAAGGGGAGTATATACTGGTTTACGAGGATTATGGTGGTAACGTGAAGCTAGTTAGCAGGGAACCGAATCCGGCAATGCAGGCTGAAATGCATAGGGGCTTATACGCACTTAGAAGGGTCAAGGAGATTGGTGCAGACGCCCTAGTGGTTAGTGAGATAGGTAGGCTTGGATTTAACATGGCTAGGTCACTGGGTATTAGCATCTACATAGTGCCTGAGGGGCTTAATGCCGATGATGCGGTTAAAATGATTATTAATGGTGAGGTTCAGGTGGCTAACGCACCCACCCATGAACATGGCCGCATGTATCATAGCCATTATGAAGGTTAAGGGTGGGGTAAATTGTTTTTAAGGCATGTTAAATAGACTTACCTTCACCGCCCTCCTGTGACCTACCCAGTAGTTCGCTTATGGACACCGTGTACCGTTTAAGATGCTTAGCCACCAGTATGGGTGCATTAACCCTAAGCGCTATGGCAACGGCATCACTGGGCCTGGCGTCAATGTAATGCCGGGAGCCGCTTCTATTATCCCTAAGGTATATTGTAGCCGTGTAGGTGTGGTCAACGAGTGCATCTATCGTAACCTTCTCAATGGTTGCGTTCAATCTCTCTAAAATGTCGACAAGCAGGTCGTGGGTTAGTGGCCTTGGGAAGTCCATTTGCCCCATAGCCTTCTGTATGCTCAACGCCTCAGGCATGCCTATCCAAATGGGTAACACGAAGTCACCCCACTCATCGGTGCCTAGAAGCATAACGGCCTCAGAGCCTGTAGCTGTGACATAAACACCCTCAACAACAGCCTCCAGGTACTCCTCCGTTTCCTGACTCTCAGGCATATTTAATGCCCAATAGGCTTCTTATTAAACTTTCCCGGTTCGTCAACTTAATCCACGGTTAAGGCTGCCCCGGCGTATGCATCTATACGGTAACGTCAACCGTGATAGTCCTCCTACCCCTAATCAACCTCAGCTTAAATTCCCTCTTACCCTCGGCATACCTGGAGTATAGGTATGTCTTAAGCTTCACTATTGACGTCAACTCAACGTCATCTATGTTCGTGATTACATCACCCCTCCTTAACCCAGCCTCCTCCGCTGGGGAGTAGGGCTGAACATGAACCACCAGGACTCCCCTATCCACGGGTAGCCTATACTGCCTGGCTAGAACCCTATTAACGTCGACACCATATATGCCTATCCTCGGCTTCCTAACGTAACCCCTGCTCATCAGGTCGTTTATGGATAACTTGGCTAGGTTTATTGGGACTGCGAAGCCTATATTCTGAGCCCCCGCAACTATGGCAGTGTTTATGCCCACCACCTCACCGTCTAGGTTCACTAATGGTCCACCTGAGTTACCTGGGTTTATGGCCGCGTCTGTCTGTATAAGCCCCTCAAGCATTATCTCACCAACCTTTATGGTTCTGCCCAGGGCTGAAACTATGCCGAAGGTTGCTGTGGGTTGGTTCATTAGGCCCAGTGGGTAGCCAATTGCTATTACTGGTTCACCAACCATTAGCTTATCAGAGTCCCCCAGCTTAATCGGTGTTAAGTCACCGTCAACCCTGAGCACGGCTGTATCAACCTCAGGGTCTGCACCCACCACCTCAGCCTCAAGTAAGTCACCATCACTGGTCACCACGGATACTTCACCAGGCTGAGAGACCACATGCGATGCCGTGGCCACGTAGTGCTTATCCACAGCGAACCCAGTCCCAAACCCCCTAATGGGAACTACATTAAGCCACTCATCAATAACAGCCCCAGCGGTCATTATGGCCACTATGGATGAACTCACCTTATTGACCACGCCAGGTATCAACTCCCTTATGCCAGGTAGCATAGGTGCAGTCTGTACCGTGGTTTATAAGGCTTAAAGCTGAGGTACCGCATTCAACCGGGTCCTACTTAACCAGCAGCGCCTTAACCTTATCAAGAATGCTTAGCCTCAGGTTCATTAGCTCTGCCTCAGCTGCATCACCAGGTGCGTCTAGGTAAACCTCACCGGTGGTTATGTTCACAATGGGCTCCGCATTGTTGAGACTCAGCAGGTTAACCCTGCTTATGGTATCTCTAACCCTATTGTAAACGTACTTAACCACCATGCCCTTAATCACCGATGCATTGTCAGGGTTCACCCTCCTAACCAGTTCACCAATACCACTGGCATTGAAGGCTTGTTCAACATGCCTGGCAAAGAGCCCACTAACCCTGTTGATGAATCCCTGGGGATTAGACTCAAGTCTGCCCAGCAGACTCCTCACCAGTCCATTAAAATCAGAGGTGACGCCTACATCACCTGGTTCACCGCGCCTAATCAAAATGGGCCAGTAGCCATAGTTATCGGGCAGTATGCCCGGTGACTCAGTGAAGGTTAAGCTACCCAGGCCCTCACCTAACGCGCCTCTAACCTCCTCAGGGGCCTCAACATCTACGTAGTCCCCCACCGAGTCAACGTATATGTAAATCAGTGGTGTTAGGTCCGTTGATAACTTGGGGAGTGTACCCTCGATGAAGTTTATTGTGCTGAAGCCCCAGTAGAGTGGTGGGAACCTTGGGTTACCCCACTCATCGTTAATGGCCACGTGAATCACGTAGCTCAGTCTCAGGTCTGGTGAGGCTATGGCCTTAGCGGCGCTAACCAGTGCATTAACTAGGCCGCAGCTATCAATACCCAGGAATAGTGGGCTGACGTTAAACCCCATGACTACTAGGTAGGGTGAGTCACCTTCCTTAATTATGACCAGGTCGTAGTAAAGCTCATTCCTTATGGTGAAGTCCACACTATACTTAATGCCTAAACCACTCACACCAGCCTTAACATAAAGTACGGGTATTTCCGTCGGTAGCCCCCTCGCCTTAACGGTTAAGTCACCGACCAATAGTTGAGCGCCGGCGTAACCACCATCGCCAACGTACACCACGGAATCGTAACCGCCCCTCAAGGCCCTTGCGTAATCCCCCCTCCTGCCGATTAAGGATTTGTTAAAGTTGAGTATCAATGGCCTATTGGACACACCCTCCCCTGAGAATAGCGGTGACAGCGAAACCCCACCCATGTCATTGTTAATGATGACCCTGCTTAAGGCTCTACTACCCCAATGGGGGGTTATTAGGTACGTGAACTGTGGGTTATCTACCGTAGCCAGGGTTAACTCTATGAACTGCCTCACGGCTGGGGCAAGGTCCACCTGACCCCTAACCCCCCTGCAGATATCCTGGAGACTAACACCCCTCACCGATTTGACTGAGTGCGAAATGTATTTAACGGTTAGGTTGAGGATGCCACGTGGCTAGGTTGGTTAAGAACGCCATTACCGTGCTCCTGGTAATTCTGATACTCATACTTAGGCGTGGTAGCGGGGATTTGCTTAAAGTCTACATTAACAACGTTAAGGCCCTTAGGAGACGTGACCCTGGCACAGCTCCCTAATCCCCCTGGCCAGGTTAGCCACGGATTGGTAATCCCTCTTAACCCTAACCTTCCTGAAGAGGGGCGTTATCCAAGGCCACTCCTGTAGTGTTGCCTTGGCTAAGAGACTTAGTATTGTCATCCCCTCACTATTAAGGTAGCCATCACTGTAGTAGATTGAGAATGGGTCCTCGAGTAGGTTGAGCAGTTTATCAATGTATGAGCAGTCTACCTTACCCTGGCTGACCATAGGTGATCAGCCGAAGAATGAGTCAAGGGTTGTTGAACCCTTAACCTTACTCATACTCTTCTTAAGCCTCTCTAAGGCGTTCCTAACCCTATCCTCGCTGAAGTCATGCTCCTCAACCAGCAGCTTAACTACACCATCCTCATCAGGCTCCCTGAATTCAACCTCAACATTCTGGTTAACCGGCGGGTTTAGGAAAAACTCCCTTATCTTAAGTGGATCCACGGGGAACTGAGCACCCTTAAGCACGGTGTTGAGTAACTTATCTAGGCTACCGTGATCCTGTATGAGCTTTAGGGCCCTCTGAGGCCCTATTCCAGGTACCCCATCTGGGTTGTAATCCGTGCCGAGGATTATGGCTAGGTCTATTAACTGGGCCCTATCCCTTAGCTTAAGTGCCTTAAGCACGTCACCAAGCTCTATCAACTCTGGGTTAACCTCAACGTACTCATCCTTACCCGGGAGCTTCCTCCTACCTGAAATGGTAAGGTTCCTCACAAGTTTAGGCGCGCCGAATAGCAGAGAGTCATAGTCCTGACTACCCACTGCCCAAACAATACCCCTAATGGCCATGTATGCTGCCTGCGCCTCACCTTCACTGGGTGCCTGAACCCAGGGCACACCCATGTAGTTGAGAAGTTTCTTAGCCTCATCAACCATGTCGTTGGTTATGAATAGGGCCCTCTGGGCATACTTCCTAGCCTCAGCCCTCCTACCCTCCTCCATAGCCTTAACCCACTCCTCCACCGCCTTCTCCCTAACCCTCCTCCTCTTCTCAATCTCAAGCAGCTTCAATTCAGGTGGCTTACCGTCGAAGACGTAGACGGGCTTAATGCCATACTCAAGTAGGTTTATTGTCCTGTACAGTAACCCACTTAAGTGACTAGTGACCCTACCCTGGGAGTCCATTAGTGGTGTGCCGTCAGGCTGCCTTATTGAGGCTAGGAATTGGTATAGTGCATTATAGGCGTCTAGGGCTATGACCTTCCCATTAAGTTGGTTAAAATCAATCCTCCTCCTTAGGTTATCCGGGATGAGCTTACCCAGCTCGGTAACACCCATATTAGGGCTAGGTTAAACACTGGCGTATTAATTTATTCCCCAATTCACATAATTCATAGGTTAACCAGGGTGGTCAGCACCAACCTCTAAACCTTTACCTGCATCACTCTCACGCAGTGCCCTCTCAACCCTGTATATTATACTGAATTTATCCACCTCCTCAAACTGTTCATTAACCCTTATTGAACCCACCCTAATACTCCTCACACTGGCTAACTCAGCATTGCTTAGTCTCCTGGGTACTGTAACCACTATTTTACCTGTATTGTAGTAAATCCTCCTTAGGACTGCTAGTGAGACCAGGAAACCATCCTCATCCTCAAGCCCAACCAGTAGGCCATTCTCCCAGTTTGGTTGAAGGATTAGGGCTACACCGCCTGGTATGCTCCTTAGTGTCGGCTCCTTAACGCTACCCGAAACCACCATCACCATGTTCCTCAAGGCATCTACATATATGGGCTTAACCTTGAGGTACGTTGAGATTAACCTTACAAAGTTTTCGTCAAGTCTTCTGCCGGTTAGTGGCATGTTAACTACGTTAACCTGGCTTAGGCTTAGCGTTAGGTCCCTTGACGGTGATAGGTACCTGCCATACCCCATATCCCTATGGATCTTCCTGTCATTCCTATCCCTAACCCTCATGGATGGTGGAGCATTGAGGATCAGGGTATTCCACTGGCTCAACCCCTTCACTAGGCCGTTAACCTCATCGCCCTTCCTCATCACTATCACGTAACTCGGCTTAACGGCAGCTACAAGGGTCCTCTTATACTCAATAGCCCCCTCACCCTCAACCCAGCCATCAGTGTTGATGATTATTAAGTCAGCCCCCTCCCTATCCCTGAGGTAGTTGACGAGCTTGGTGACCGCGTGAACAGCCCTATACCAGTTACCCTCAAGGTTTGTTGAACCTATGAAGACTTGCTTAAGTGGGATCATGAAGCTTAGGTGGGTTATCCTACCACCCTTCAGCACCGAGCAAGCTATCGTCGTGGGTGGGCCTAGGTCGTTTTGACCTGGGTCGGCATCAACCACACCCACCTTCAAGCCCATTGACGCTGCCTTATTAACCAGCATTGTGGTTATTGTCGTTTTACCTGAGTCCATTGCACCCATGACCACTAACACAGAGCCCTTTAGGTTAATGTTAAGTTTACTGTCCCACTCATCAATCATCTCCTCACCTGCCTTGGGCTTATCGGCAAAACCACCTGGACCAAAGACCAGTGATAATTCCGTATCACCAATGGCCTTAGCCACAATCCTCCTAGCCCTGAGTATAGTCACCTTATCCCCAGCCTCATACCGGGCACCCAGGAGGTATAGCGAACCCCTCAACACCTCCACCATGGCCGGCCCCTCTATCCTAACGTACTCACCGTCGCCAAGCCTAACCTTATCCACACCCCCTACAATACCCTCCTCCTTAAAAAGACTGTTACAATAGGGTAGGCGCAATGTTGAATTCAACCATGAGTCTACATCATAGTATTATTCTTTAATGAGCCCGTAACCTTAAAAAGGGTTATCAAAGTGTATAGTGTCGATGCCCGAGGAGGAAGAGGAGAACAGAGAGGGTGTTGAGGAGGAGAATGAGGCTGTTAATGAGGAGGGTGCTGGGGGTGAGGAGGAATCCACCGCTGAGGGGGGTGGTTCCATTACCCAGGAGGGCGTGGGCGGGGGCACGGTGTACACTTTCACATTCCCTAAGGGTAAGGATGTCAGGTATGTTTTCCTAAGCCTAGCCCAGGTTCTGAACGAGGCCCTCTTCACCATGAGCCCTGATGGAATTAGTTTAAAGGCCGTTGACTCATCTAAGGTATCCCTCGTGATACTTAACATACCATCCACGGCCCTGGAGGAGGTTAACATAACGGACACTGTTAAGGTCGGCATACTGTTCGATACTGTTAAGAAGTTGGCGAGGAGGATTAGGGCTAAGGATAAGGTTGACATTGGTGTTGATAGGGGTAGGAACAGATTCCTAATGACCATATACTACGGTTCTAAGGGGAAGGAGAGTGGCATGTATAGGAGGTTCTACCTACCCATTGTTGATGTTGCCCAGGAGGACATACCTGAACCTAAGATAGACTACCCAGTCAGGATTAGGATGAGCATGGATGCCTTCAAGGACGCCTTAACCATGGCTGAGGACATAAGTGACGCTGTAACATTCGCAGCCGACCCAGAATCCTTCATTATTAAGGCATCTGGGGAGGGTGGAAGGTACTATGAGGTCCAGTACCAAAGTACCGATGAGTCCTTTCAGGAATTCTCAGTAAGCGAGAGGCATGAGGCATCCTACTCCCTTGAGTACATAACTAGCATTAACAGACAGATGGCGCCCATATGCGAGTACGTGACTATCGAGTTCGCCACCAACAAGCCCATTAGGTTAACGTACGAATTCGCCTCAGGTTCATTAACATACTACGTGGCGCCGAGGGCACTTTAAGGCTAATGCTTAAGAGTCGCTTGGCTGTACGGATTCCGTGAGGTCCCTAAACAATATACCAACCTCATACAGCTTGACTGTATCATAATGCCTCGGCCTACTTATGGTTGCTATGTATATGCCGTAGTCCTCATGCTCACCCTCGCTTGGGCCAATTGGCTCGCCGTAGGGGGAGAATATTATGAAGGATGATAGGCCACTGTTAAGTAGCCGCCCAATGGCATTGTCAATAGCCCTGTAGACACTGCACTTAATCGACCCATTGCTGTGGAGGAACCTATCTGGTGCGGTTATGGAGGCTATTACAGGTGACTTACCCGCCGACTTAATTATGGTGTTGACGACTCCGTTAACCTCATCATCGTAGGGCGTCGTCGCATCAAGCCTAATGCTGTAGGCTCCGTAGGTCGGGTTAACCACAGGTATGTTAACCAGGGTCGCCTTCGTTAACTTAACCAGGAGGGTTAACGATGGGTCACCTGTGGGGGTGGAGTCAGGTTCCATGTTTAGTATGGACCACCATGACTTATCGGGGTACTGGGGCCTCCTATTCTCCAGAACCCCCCTCTCAACCATGTTCATTAACCTGGGCAACACCTCCAAGTCACATTCCGTGAAGTCACCGTACCCCATGCCGTTTATGCCAAGTAGCACAGGGTACATTAAGGCCACCTAGTCCTCTAGGTGGGCCTTAATCCTGTCCTGCAATATCTTCTTAGGTACAACACCCACAACCTGGTCTACAGGTTCGCCATCCTTAAATATGATGACCGTTGGTAGGCTCATGACGTAGTACTTGGCGGCTATCTCAGGCTCCTCCTCTGTGTTTAACCTCCCAAAGCCGACTTCCGGCATCTCCAGGGCTAGTCTCTTTATTATCGGCTCAAGCATGAAGCATGGGGCGCACCAGGTCGCCCAGAAATCAACCACAGCCACCCTGAAGGTTTTAAGGAAGTCATCGAAATTCTCCCTGCTCAACTCCACAACACCCCTATACTTCATCTTCTTAATTAGCTCCCTAGCCTTAGCCTCAAGGAGCCTATCAATCTCAGGATCCCTATCAGCCCCATTACTGACCATAAGCGCCTTGCCCTCAAGGACTAATAAGCCTTTTGTTGCCAAATTCACCAAACACGGGCTTAATGAGCCTAGCCGCCGGTTTAATGGCTTAGTAGGTAGTAGGCGTTAACCATGTTCCTCAACGACTCATTAACACCTTCCAGTGGGTTCGCCGGGTTATACGTGGTGAGGTTATTCAATGCATAATTCACGTAGATCCTTAATTGGCTTAAGTTCAACCCAACACAGCCCGTTTCATTAACTAAGTTGATCAGTGTGGTAACGTTATCTTTAAGCAGTCGGTACGCATCATAGAACCTTGAGGTGCAGCCACCGGCGCAGTTGCCGTATGGTTCACTGTAATTTAAGGCCCTAATAACCTGGGCAACTACCCCCCTTAACTTAATTATCAATGCGCCGCATTCATCATTAGCTATGTGCCTAATGTGAAGCATGGCGACTGCACCCAGCATTAATGCTACAGCTGCCACCAACACCAATGTTAAGATTAAGATTCCACGCATTGCGGTTTCCTTACCTACAGGGTTAATTTAATTTACCGTTCATTACCCACGTGGGTGTTATCAACCTTCCATCTGCCTGTATAGGTATGCCTTCTGCGGGTTGGTTAATTGGAGGAGCGTGTTAACAAGCTCCTTAACCCTATTATCCTCCACGTTTAAGCCTGCGTACTTGGTTAGCAGTGTTTTGACGTAGTCCAGTAGCCTTGAGTCAACCCTAACGTAGGTGTCCACTAAGTCAAGTAGGTATGGGTAACCCGTGTTCGTTGTTTGCGATGATAGGTAGCCGACTATGTTTGGTATGCCTAAGCCACCTAGGTCAAGCACCTCAAGCTTGGTTGCAACCGCGGTTACGGGGGCCTTATAGAAGACTAGCCTCGTGTCAGCCACCTTAGGTATACCCCTTAACCTACCTCCATCACCATTGAAAACCCTCTTAAGGTTTTCAAGACCCTCGTTAAGCCTCCTCTCAGCCTCATCCTTACTCATCCCCCTCTTAACCTCGCAATCCATGTAGTTCACCTGAATCCACTTGGGCAGTATTTCGCCGTAGTTGCCTAAGTCAATGTACTCGCCCTAACACGCTTAACCACCCCAACTATAGTTGTCCTAGTCCTCTCGGCCAGGTTAAGCATAACCTCCAGGACATCCTCAACCCTCCTCCTCACACCCTCATGGGCGGGTAAGTTGTAGGGGAGTGGGTGCACGTATATTTCACCGTCAAGTATTATCATGTCCATGCTCCTCCTGCCCCTCAACTTATCCCTCAACAACCTGGCTGCCATCTCCCTCTCCCTAATTTTTGACAGTACCTCTATGGACTTGTTCAAGTCACTTGAGTCCTCGTAAAGCACGTCACCTGTGACATACCTATCAGTCCTCCCACCCACCTGACCCACGTAACCGTAGGCGACTACGGTCAACACGCCGCCCACTAGCTCCAGTGGTGATGGTGGGAAGCTTGAGTCTATGGCGTAGGTGAAGTACCTACCCCCACTCACATTGGGTATTGTGTTAATCTTGTCAGAGACCCTGGACCTAAGTTCATTAACCTCGCTCATCACGGACGTCAGGTTTAGCTTACCTGCTATACCTCTGGCGCCTTCGAAGAGTGCGTTAAGCAGCGGTGGATCAATCCATAGGTCTATGGTGAAGTCGCCCTCGTTAAACAAGTCACCTCACCTCCTTAATCTTCAGCAGTATCGGTTTCCTTAATGGGTTCAGTAGGCCAGCCACAAAGAACTCCCTAATGCCCAGTTGCGTTAACACGGATTCGTTGACGTCTGCTAGGTCCATGTAGCCGCTCAACTCCCTTAAATCACCCTGCGTTGGTAGCCTACTGAAGAAGACCGTGCCCAGGTTGGCCCTTACGTTAGCCGCTATGTCCCTAGCCATCCTCTGGCTGGCAAGTATTAGGCTGAGCCCCCACTTCCTACCCTCCCTTGACGTGGTCTCTATTGGGTCCTTGCATATGGTCCAGGAGTCCTCGGGTACGTAATTCTGGGCTTCGTCGATGACAAAGACTAGGCCAACGGGTGCGTTAACCTCACCACGCTTAACCATGTCCCAGGCCTCGTTTATAACATCCGCAACTATGGCCTGCTTAACCACAAGGTCCGTGTCCTGGCTTAGGTCAATCACCGTTAACCCACGTTCAAGTGAGTTCCTAACTATGTCGCTTGGTTTAACCGAGCGTTTGTTCAACTCCTCGAAGAACTCCTCATCAACGAAGTAGTCTATGAATAAGCTGGCCTTATGCACGGTGGCCTCCCTGGCGCTCATCCTGCCCATGCTCTGCCTCAGGTGTTTAAGGAATTCCTGCTTGCTCCACTTCCCCACCCTCCTGTTAACCAGCCCATTCCTATCCCCCTCACCCATGACGTAGGTTAAAACCGCGACCTCTAGGTACTCCCCGTAGCTCTGCCAAGGCAACCTAGCCTTGGAGGCTAGTACCGACGCTATTGTAGGTGGGCTTATTGAAATTGCCTTAGACCCAATGGTGTGGTCCTTGTAGTATGTGGAGTAGTCCACGCCACTATGGTCAAAGACTATGACCTTAAATCCATTCCTCAGAAGCTCATCAATAAGCCCTCTGATTAACCTGGACTTACCAACCCCAGTGGCCCCGAAGACACCTATGTGGTACTGTACGTATGCTGGGTCCAGTGGGACCTCCCAACCACTGTACTTGTGTGAACCAATGCTTATCTTGCCGTTTAGCTTAATGAAATTACCCAGGAATGAACCATCTTTAATGACGTAAACCCTTGACCCCGGCGTAACCACCTGGGTAACCTCATCCAAGGTGCCCCTATGTAGGTTAAGCATGCCATAGAGCCTAACCACGGCGGATGTGTAGGGCATAAGAAGTGACGGGTCCATGATCTCGGGCCTATCTATGAAGGGTGTCCTAACCCTGTCCTTAACGATGGGTTCAAGCTTAGTCACCCTCCTTATGGCTCCGAAGAATAAGGCGTTATTAATAGCCTCATCTTTAATCACAGCCAGCTGCTCCTCCACGGCGTACTCCTCAGTCTTCTTGTAGAACTGCATTGGGGCGTAGGTAGTCGTGGATCCACTAGTCACTATCCCAACCTCCACGCAGCACCTGTGGAGTAAATTCTCCATAAACCCTCTTCAAACTCCACTTGAGGTGATATAAACCTAATGCGTACACCGTGTTAGTCGCATCAGCTTAAACTTTTACCCTACTCTCTAGGCAACCCTTAAAGGCCTAGCTTATCCATTATGAGGGCCTTGTCTAGGTTTGAAATGTCGTTTATCTTTATGAATAACCCATTGCCAATCTTAGATATCCTCATGAGTAGATCAATGTCACTGTTATCACCCACCGCGATAGTGGATAGGGTAACCCCCATGCGCCTTAGCTTAACAGCCTCCCTAATGCAACTGCTCGCATTCACAGTCCTACCATCGGTGATGCATATAACGTGCTTATTTGGGTAACTGGACCTGGATAGTATCACCCTAGCCTTCTCAAGTGCATTAGCTATGTTAGTACCACCCCCAGGGTAGATGAACCTGGTCATCTCCTCCATCTCACTCACATACACTTTAACTGGGTGAGGTCCCCATAGTATGTCGGCCCTGAAGTTGAAGAGTATCATTGACAATCTGTCGCTGGTCTTAGACAGGTACTTCAGGTATCTCACTATGGCCTCCTTGGCTATCTCCATCTTAGTATAGACCCCGCTGAACTCCTTCATGCTGCCTGAGGTGTCTAGGCAAAGTACAATGTCCATTAATTTAACGTCGGCATACTCCCTAACTACAATATCCCTTGTGCTTAATGGCTTATTCATTATCGTCTTCTTAACCACATTCATCGAGGTTTTATCTAAATCTATGCTGCTGGCTGGGTCACCGATCCTATACTCCCTAACCCCGGTTATGTAGGTTGGGTAATTTGAGTGCTCTGTAAACCTTGAAACTCTAAAGGCACTGCCCATTGATGCCTCACGGGCAACGTTATCAAGCGCCTTAAAGACCCTTGAACCACCCTTACCTTGAATAGGCAGGAGTCCGTAGCTCACCAGGTACTTGCTCAGCTTCCTAAGTACCTTAACCTTCTCCCTGATGTTGGCCATTGGGTTAATGAACATGTTTATTAGCTGCGCCAGATTAATGAAGTTCATGGTGCCCACACTGCCGTAGAAGATATCGTAAATCACGTTAGCCATCT
>JAPWUH010000194.1 GCA_028275645.1 Caldivirga sp. | reverse complement strand
TCCAAGGAACATTAAGTGCCCGAAGGCATGTCCAGTCTCGGCGTTGGCGGTTTTCTCGAAAACCTCAGCTATATCGTTCAACCCCTGTTGCCTAGCCAACCTGGCGTAGTACAGGTACCTCCTGTTAGCCATGGATTCGCCCTGGAAGGCAACCTTAAGGTTTTCGTAGGTTTTAGTACCCTTTGGGATCCTACTCTTAGTACTCATAGTTAACTCAGCATTAACCTAGTTTATAAATATTTCGCCCTAGAATCAAATACGAAAACAAAGACTATTAAAACTATTCATATCATAGTACTTAGCGTTGGTTAGATGCCTCTGGTTTGGAAGCGCCTGCGCAGTCACCGTGAACTATTATGTTTAGGTCCTTAACCTTAATACCCCTCTTACTCAGCTCATTCTCAATGAAGCTAGTATCCACGTATATATCCGTTATCTCACCGGTATCCTCACATACAACATTTACGTGAGACTGCCTCTTAACCTCATACCAAGTCTTACCATTAGCCTCAAAGGATCTTAAAATACCGGAATTAACCAACACCGTTAACGTGTTGTAAACCGTTGATATACTTATGCTGGGCTCAATCTTCCTAACCTCATTAAGCAGTTGGGTTATGTTGAAGTGCCCACCATTAAGCAGTATCCTCAGTATAGCCACCCTCTGTGGCGTAACCTTCAATCCCCTACTCCTAAGTAGGCCAATGGCCTCCTCCTTACTCATGGGTAGAGCTACTTCGAAATAGTAATAAATTTTTCTAATGCCGCATTAGTAATGAACCTTATGCATGACTCATGCTCACGCTGACGTTAAGTGAGTTATGTTCTTAAAGCCTCGGGGGTGTCCAGTATCCTTAAGTATGGGTGTGATGAATGATAGTGCCTACGCCTTGTTAGTTGGTGTTCAGAGGTTTAGCCTACTCTACGCAACGCTATACATACCCCTGGCCTTTAAGATCAATACCTACCTATGGGTGTCGTTTGGCTATGCTGCATTAGCCATGGGTGGTTTACTTGGTTACCTACTTGGCTTCAGGAGGTGGTTCTCCATATTAACCATTGCTTTGGCTGTATCGACATTATTCTACAAGCCATTGTTAATACCACTGCTGGGCCTCCTCGGTATGCTACACTCAATAATAATACCCAACGCCTACGTAATGTTCGGTAACAGTGGTGTCGCAAAGTCATACACGGCTTCATCAATAGCCTACCTACTCTCCGGGTTAGCCATCTACTTCACTAAGGAGCCTGTACCATTATTGGCAACCTTACTGCTAATACTCCTACCGACAATTAGGCGTAGTGTTAGGGAGTCAATAGGGTACATGTACTCATTCGTGGTTAACCTAGACTTCCTGTGGATAATCCCATACACGGTTTCAACGTTCATAGTTGGCGGGTTGTATACGGTGTACCTATCCACCATGCCCAACTTTGGTGAGTACGAGAAGGTTATCCTAGCCCTATCAGCGGGTTTAATGGGCGTGTTGAGGTGGATTTCGGACAGGTTTGTTGATGGGGTGCTTTGGATTAGTGTTGCCTTAACTGGGGTCATGTTCATAATTTACTCATTCTACCCGGGCGTAGTAACTGCACTACTGTTCATAATACCTTACTCACTAGTTTACCCATTAGTCACCATGTCCGCTGGTAAGGGTAGTAAAGACCCCATGACTAGCATTAACGCTGCCTTCGCAGGAACATCAACTGGGGAGTCGATAATGCCCACGCTGTTCCACTACGATAAGTACTTAGTCATAGCTTTTTCAGCATCTTTAATAATACTACCCCTAGTTGCGTATTACGGTAATAAGGTGCTGAGGCTAAAGCACATTACCGCTAGGTGATTTCAATTACATCAGCCCCCTGTATTGCATTATACGCTGCACTATAGTCACTGGGGGTGCCTGTACTGATCCATGACCTTGGGTTAACCTCTAGGGCGAGCACCTTGGCATGGTCATTTACGGCTAGTTTAATTGCATCCGTGAATTCAATGATGAACCTATCATCATCTTCAATTTTCCTTAAGGCATTGTATAGGACACTATATCTGAACATGTAAACCGCCGTTAATGCCAGGTTAGACTTAGGTTCCCTAGGCTTCTCCTCCACATCAATAACTCTGTAGACGCCATCACTAACCTTCGTGAAACCTTGCAGTACGCCGTATCTACTTGGATTACTAACCCTCCTGACGAAGATCACCCCATCGGCGTCATGCTCGTTTATGAGCTTAATGGCGTTTATTAGAATCGAGCTCTCATTGATGAGGAGACCATCATCCGCGTGCACTATGACCCACTCAACACCGTTAATGCACTTCAGACCCCTATATACGGCGTCGCCAAAGCCCCTAGGTTCAGGTTGGACCGTGAAGTCTATGTTGAAGGTTCCCCAAAGGGCTTTAGTGTACTTCACGATGCCCTCATCATCAACCCTCCTGGTTATGCATATTCTGCTGCAGCCAACCCTTGTTAAGGCGGTTATTATTAAGTCCAGCATGGGCCTTATGTGAGGTTCCCCATTAACCTTGACCACTATTGGGAGGAGTGCCTTTGGGAAGATTAAGGTCCACGGCCCATTCCTAGAGCCTAAACCAGCTGCCGTAATCACGGCGCCAATGTTCATCGGAACCTTAAC
>JAPWUH010000193.1 GCA_028275645.1 Caldivirga sp. | reverse complement strand
GTAGCAGTAGCTTAAAATACCGTTTACGGTTACTTTAGATTTAAAGACCATTGATGATGGCGACAGGGCACCCAGCAACGGTACCTGTGATTGGTTCACGTTTTGGCAATAGCTTAAGGTTACCCCACTGGATAGGGCGGTGCATAAGTGGTACGTACCACTGCCCAGGTTCTTTATGGCTAGTAGGAGGTACGTTGAGTTACTTAGGCTTAGTTGTATGAGAACCCTGTTTAACGTACTCTGGGACCAGGTGATCCTAGAGCCAACAATTGTTGATGAGACACCTACTATGCCGAATACGTTTATGTTACCCCTGTACGTCATTGTGTAGTTAGCAGTATATGTTGCTTCATTCCACCTACTCAACATAACCATTGGACTTGGTGGCTTAGCCGTTGGGAGTATTGAAGGGAGTAGGTATGCTGCAACTCCAGCGGCAATCACCACGACTACTATTACGGCAATAAGCAGCGGTCTCATGCATGCGCATTAACCTTACCCTTATTTAAGCATTACTATCTAAATTGACCCTAACATTAAGCATCATGGGTGGGTGTAAGGTAGTTGCTTGCTTTTGGTTGAACTTAGTTAAGTAAATGTATTATGAAGTACGTTAAGGTGCGAAATCTAGTAGATGCTTCTGCGAATTCGCCACCGCATAAAGTATATTAATAACCTCGGTGTTAAACAACATGGTGGGTACTTTAAGGTATGGTATTTATGGTGGCGTTGCCCTGTTCGGATACGTGCTTTTCCTAGCCTCACTAAGGCTAAGTAACGACGCCGCCGGTGTATTGTTCATGGTGATGTTCTCCATATCACAATTAATAGGGCTGCTACTTATATCGAAGGTTGGCGCCAGCAACACACTTTCAATAGCCTTAACCATAGGCGCCGTGGGTAGTTACATACATGCGTTGAGCAACTCCTACATAGGCAACTCACTACTTGGCCTAGGGATGGGGCTCTACTTCACGGCTTTAATAGGGTTAATGGGGGTGATTTTAAGCGGTAGTGGTCTAGTTAAGTACATAATGTACATCTACTCGGGTTTATTTGGCTTGGGTGTTATGGCTGGTGCATTATCATCTGTGTTAAGCAATGTAGTCGTGTTCATAGCCATGACGATCACCATGCTGGGGTTATCATTCTACATATCGTTAACCCCCGTCTACTTTAAACCCAGGAGCCTTAAATTAAGGTATGCCCTAACCAACCAGGGGGTATTGGTGGCCGTTGCCTTACTATCATTCTCGCTACCCTACATGATATCCTCGGTAATTCTCCTATCCAAATACTGGCTTGGCCCCCTGTATGTGCTATCGGTCCCGCTGTCCATAGCCCCAGCATACCTCATGGTGAATAGGTGGGGTGTGCGTAGGTCATTCATAGTCTCTGCCCTACTCATGTCGACATCATCAGTATTAACCTACCTATTCAATAACCAGTACGTCATCTTAATGCTGGCTGTGTCATCAATGCTAATCTACACTTTAATGCTCCAACTGCTTGGCCTAGTGACGAGCCCACTGCTCTACATGCCCACGTTAGCCTTGGCCTACGGCATATCCTCAATCCTAGAGATACCCATTGGCTTAGCCCTGGGCTTTAGGCTAGGGTACTTGATCACAGGGTTAACGTCACTGGTGTTGATACTACTGATTAGGGTGATGAAGGAGCCCGTTTATCAAATACCGCAAGCCAGTTAACTTATTAAGGTTAAATATACCCAGGCGTAAGTGGAACCGCTAATAGTGGTTCACGGTGGGGCCGGTGCCTATAAATTCAGTAGCGATGAGGAGAGGCTTAAGTACGCCAGGGAGCTTGAGGATGCAGTTAGTGATGGCCTTAAGGCATTATCAACAGGAAACGCACTGGATGCCGTTGTGGCTGCGGTATCAAGTATGGAGGATTCCGGGATCTTTAATGCAGGTAGGGGTTCGGTCTTAACCATAAGTGGTAATGTTGAGGTTGACGCTGGGTTGATGGATGGTTCGTCGATGAGGATTGGCGCTGTGGCTGCAGTTAGGAATGTGGCCAACCCGATTAAACTGGCCAGGATGGTTATGGAGAAGACCGATCACGTGATGATTGCCGGGGAGGGGGCAACTGAGTTAGCGAGGGCGTGGGGGTTATTCACCAGGTCAAGTAGATTTTACAATGAGGTTAAGCTGAGGAGGTTTGAGGATGTCCTTAGGGATTACGCCAACGGTAAGGGCTACTTCAACAGGGTTATTAAATTGGCGGGTGAATTAGGCATTGGAGATACTGTGGGCGCGGTGGCCATGGATAAGGATGGTAACCTAGCTGCCGGTACATCAACGGGTGGTGTGTGGCTGAAGTTTGATGGGAGGGTTGGGGATTCACCAATACCTGGGGCTGGGTACTGGGCCCAAAACGGTGTTGGAGCCTTTTCGGCGTCAGGGCTTGGTGAAGTCATCATAAGAAGCATGGTTTGCATTAGGGCAGCCTTCCTGGTTGAGAATGGCGTTAGAGTTGCAGAGGCATTAAGGCGGGTTGTTGGTGAAGTAACGAGTAGGTATGGCAATGGAACAGTGGGGGTGATAGGCATAGACGCCAGGGGCAATGTGGCCTCAAGCTTCAACACGAACGCTATGGCAAGGGCCTGGGGAAGGGGTGGTAGGGTAAT
>JAPWUH010000192.1 GCA_028275645.1 Caldivirga sp. | reverse complement strand
GGCTTCATAGCGTCAACCAAGGATAGTTCAATCACCTATAGGGCTACGGTTGATGACGTGTTAAACCGCATGGTGGACTACATAAGGGGTATAATTAAAGCATACATTAATGAGGTGGTCAAGCAATGATGAGCAGCCAGGGAACCGGTAGGATACTGGTTGTGAATGGCCCCGTGGTCAAGGCTGAGTTACCTGGCGCCAGGCTTTATGAGCTGGTCTTCGTGGGTGAACTGGGCCTATTCGGGGAGGTTGTTAGGGTTCAGGGTGAAAACGCCTTCATACAGGTCTACGAAGACACCACGGGGGTTAAGCCAGGTGAGCCTGTTGTTAGGACTGGTGAGATGCTCAGTGCCTGGCTTGGGCCGGGGATAATTGGGCAGGTTTACGATGGGGTCCAAAGACCCCTGAAGGTTATCTTTGACCAGACGGGGAGGCCATTCATAGCCAGGGGTATTAACTACGATAAGGCACCACCACTAGACTTCAGTAAAAGGTGGAGGTGGCTACCTAGGGTTAAGGTTGGCGATAAGGTTAACATTGGGGATGTGCTTGGCGTGGTGCCTGAAACCCGGTTAATCGAACACAGGATACTTTACCCACCACTGTACAGGCCTGGGGTGGTTAAGTACGTGGCCCCTGAGGGTGACTACACGCTTAATGATGACATCGCCGAGGTTGAGACCAGTGACGGCGTAGTTAAGGTTAAGATGTGGCATAAGTGGCCTGTTAGGAGGCCGAGGCCATTCCTTGAGAAGTTACCGCCAAGTGAACCGCTCATAACCGGGATAAGGGTCATCGACACCGTGTTCCCAATAGCCAAGGGTGGGGCTGCATCCATACCTGGCCCATTTGGCTCAGGCAAGACAGTCACCATAAGGTCACTGATGCTTTACGCCAGGACCCAGTACAGCGTCCCAGTCCTATGCGGTGAGAGGGGTAATGAGGCTGCTGATGCGTTGCAGGGCCTACTTAAACTAACAGACCCAGTCTCGGGGCGTCCGCTGTTGGAGAGGGAGACAATAATAGTGAACACCTCTAACATGCCGGTGGCCGCTAGGGAGGCCAGCATATACATGGGGGCCACGATAGCCGAGTACTTCAGGGACCAGGGCTACGACGTGCTGTTAATGGCTGATTCCACAAGCCGTTGGGCTGAGGCAATGCGTGAGGTGGCGCTTAGGATTGGTGAAATGCCTAGTGAGGAGGGGTTCCCAGCCTACTTACCCACTAGGCTTGCTGAGTTCTATGAGAGGGCTGGTAGGGTTAAGCTACTTGGGGGTGAGGGTAAGGTTGGCTCATTGACCATAGCCGCCTCGGTTAGCCCACCCGGCGGGGACTTCACGGAGCCCGTCACAAGCCACACCCTCAGGTTCATAGGCGCCTTCTGGCCCCTCGACGCTAGGCTAGCCTACTCAAGGCACTACCCAGCCATAAATTGGCTCCAGGGCTTCAGTAGGTACGTTGACGCCGTGGCGCCCTGGTATAGTAAGACTGTGGGTGAGGATTGGGGTGAGTTGAGGAGGATAGCCATAGAGGTTTTAACCAGGGAGGCTGAGTTATCGGAGATAGTTAGGATACTTGGCAGTGAGGCACTTAGTGAAGTGGAGAAGCACATAATGAACGTCGCATTCATGCTACGTGAGGGCTTCCTCAAGCAGGATGCCTTCAACCCAGTGGACACTCCATCAGCCCCTGAGAAGCAGTATTGGCTACTAAGATTAATGATAACCTACTATAGGGTTGGCCTAGAGGCTGTTAATGCCGGCGTACCAGCGAACAGCATTAGGGAACTAGAATCAGTCAGGAGATTAACAAGACTCAAAATGGAGGTTAAGAACAGCGACTACAAGGTTCTTGTGGATTACGAGAAGAAGCTCATTGATGATATAAGGGGGCTTATGGCTAAGGTAGGTAGGTGAATGCCTACTCAAAACTGGTGAATCATCAACTAAATTTCATTATAATATAATAATTATGAATTAATAAAATGCATAGATTTAACGCTGCGTGTGACTTTGCGAATTATGGAAATGGATGAATGTGTTTAGCGCCAAAGAACGGCCGACGCCCAACCTCCGTGTCGGCTAGTCAACGGGGCTGACGCCCCAGGCCGGCATCCTAACCAGGCTAGACTACGGCCCCCAATCAACCCCTAGGTCACCTCTTATTAAACTTTTCTTAAGTTGATACTTTAAAAGAGCTAAAGATGACTCATAAATATGGCTACGGTTAAGGATGCGTTAACATACATGGGTGTCGCTGCGGCTGCATTGGCATGGATTGTGATAGCTATTAGCATTAGCCTTAACCCTTGGTTTAACCTGCTGCATAACGCCCTAAGCGACTTAGGAAATCCCCATGCCAATTATTACTGGGTTTATAACTATGGGCTTGTGGCCACCGCCATAGTCATGTTCACCTACTCAATATACCTCCTACTGGTTTCCGGCAATAAGATCGAGGCCATGGGCTCCTCATTCGTTGCCGTTGCCTCAATATTCCTGGCACTAATTGGCGTATTCCATGAGGGCACCTACCCACATGCCTTCGTTTCGCAGTGGTTCTTCACGCAAATGGACCTGGCCGTTGTGACGTGGAGTATAGGCCTAGTGATCGACCGTAATCTTAACTATGGTGTGCCGCTCCTGCTCCTTG
>JAPWUH010000191.1 GCA_028275645.1 Caldivirga sp. | reverse complement strand
GTTCCTGTTGGAGGTGCTGTCCAGGTTCAACTGCACGCTTAAATGCGGTGAAGGCGCTACTGTGGAAACACCTTAACGTTGATTTTAAGCTCCTTAAACAGCTCGGCGGCTAACTTATCAAGCAGCGACCTACCCTTAGCCGTAATCACCCTACCACCGTTGGTCTTCTCAACGAGCCCCGCCGCCTCCAGTTGATGTAGAATAGTCCTTATGATTGCCCCACCGGCCTTAACGGTTCTTTCACTCCTAACCCTGGGCCCCACCTTAGTCCTGTAGCTGAAGGATGACCTAAGGCTCCCAAGGCCAACGGGCCCGTTTAGGTATATCCTCCTCAACACCGCGGCTGCCCTAAGGTACCACCAGTCGTCGTTCTGGGGTGGCCTATCCTTATTCCTCCCAGTCTTAACGTAAATGGCCCATTGGGGTGGTTTGACCTGGGGTACATTATCCTTAAGGTACCTGGCCAGTCGCTCCACGAGCTTATCCTGCGGTACATCCTTAACGCTAACCATTCAGCTTACCCTGGAAGTGAGCCTTTTAAGGATTTCCACGCATAACCATGCCCATTTATGCGCCTTTAGCGGCTGATCAACAACCATAGCCTAAGTCCCAGGCCAATAATGCGAGGGACTATGGGCATAAGGGTATTGGTTGTTCCCAGCATTTACACTGGGAGGAGGTCTGTGGGTAGTTTCACGCTTCCTGGTTCATATATGCATGCCGGGTCCTCGGCAAGTGGGTCGCCATACTCCGCGTATGCCCTTGCCCTAGACCCACCGCATATGAACCTGAATTCGCAACGCCCACACCTACCCCCATATTCACCCCTCCTTATGCGTTGTAGGGTAGGGTTCTCCCTATATATCTTGACTAGGCTCTCCTCCCTCACATTACCCAACCTAATGGGTAGGAAGCCGCTTGGCGATACGTCACCATTATAGGCGACGAATATTATTCCATCACCATCCCTGGTCCTAGCCACCGTGGGCTTCTTAGTCAGCTTAGGTGGTTCAGGGCCAATAACCTTAACCAGGCCCTCGTGGAGTTGGCGGTAAAGTGGACCTAGTTTAGGCTCCACGTTAATTATACCGTTCTCAATGGCATACCTGGTTAACGTAACCCTCCTGTAAAATGGCGCCTCAACTGTCCTAACGGTGAAGCCGTACTTCGACACGTCGTAAAGCACGTTGACCACGTCCTCAGTCTCCTCCGGCGTTAACGCCTCAAGCTCAATACCCCTACCCACGTGTATTAGGAAGAAGACCTCCCACGTGTATACGCCAAGGTCCCTAAGCATCTTGACAATTAGCGGTAGTTCATGGACATTAAGCTTCATGAGGGTTGTGTTAACCTGAACCCTAACGCCACTACTCAGTAGCGTTGATATGGCCCTTATCGTTAGGTTAAACACCCCCTCCCTATTCCTAATGTAGTCATGGGTCACCGGTGATGCACCGTCAAGGCTAATGGACACTGAGTGGACCCTCCTCAACTCACCTATCACTTCGCCGTCAAACAACCTCTCCGATACAGTGGGTGATACCGCAACGGGTACCCCCAGGGACTTGGCGTAATCAATAAGCTCGAACAAGTCCTCCCTCATGAGTGGGTCACCGCCCGTTAGGATTAGCACCGGGGTTGGTTTACCGAAGTCGGCCACCTGCTCAATGAGCCCCTTACCCTCGCTGGTGGTTAACTCACCTGGAAGTGGCTTCAATATTGCGTTGGCTCTACAATGCCTACAGCTTAATGGACAAGCCTTAGTGGTTTCCCAAAACACCAGAAGAGGCCTCTGCGAGTAGTCAAGTTGCACGTAACGGCCCTAAAGGGGTTTCTTAAAAACCATTTCACACTGATAGCCGGCACAAGGGTTGGCTTAGCCATAACCCTTATTGAGTTCACGTAAAGCCAGCCTAGCCTCCTCCACGGCCCCATCTATAGTGTGCACCGCGGCAACCCCATGGGGTATGTTAAGCTTGCTTAATTCCCTTGAGGTAACGGGCCCTATGGCAACTATGATGGCGCTCCTGAGGTTGGTTAACATGCCGCTAACCTCACGTGCAACCCTTGGGCTCGTCACCACCACCGCGTACTTAACCCCACTGGACTCGACTTCACTCAGCAGCTCCTTAAGCTTGGCTAACTCCTCATTAATCAAGGTAAGCCTATATAGCCCCAGTTCAACAACCCTATCACCCAGCTCCTTGAATAAATCGAGGGTGTGCTCCATGGACCTCAGCACCAGTACCTTACCGTCTATGTGCCTTAGCATTTGGAGTAGCCCCATGCTTGAGTATTCATTGGGCACTAGGCATGAGTCGTGGAAATACTCCTCAACAACGGCCCTAGTGGATGGGCCAATGGCCATGCACCTAACCCAGCAGGGCTGCTTAACCACATCATAGGTGTACCTCACGGCTGTTGTGCTCATGAAGACAACCACATCCCACCTCTTCATGCACAATTCCCTTAACCTGCCTAACGCCTCATCATTAGGAATCGGCTTGAGTATAGGTACCTCAACCACACCCTGCCCCCTGGCCAACCCCTCATCCTTAGCTCTAATCACCACTATGGTGGGTAGCATAACCCTAAGCGTAGTTAATGCTTAAAAATATGCGCATCCAGGGCTATTTGATCAATATGAATAAGTGGCTTGCG
>JAPWUH010000189.1 GCA_028275645.1 Caldivirga sp. | reverse complement strand
GGGGAGCCAGCGTACTTTAGGCACATAATAGGCGCCGCCAAGGGGTTGATGGAGGAGCTTGGTATGAAGCCCAATGACTTCGACTACGCAATCTTCCACCAACCCAACGCCAGGTTCCCAGTTAGGGTAGCCCAGATGCTTGGGTTCCCGCTGGAGAAGGTTAAACCGGGTATAGTCGTTGATTTAATTGGGAACACCTACAACGCCTCAGCCCTACTAGGCTTAGCCAAGGTGCTTGAGGAGGCTAAGCCGGGGTCCAAGATACTTGTCGTGACCTTCGGCAGTGGGGCTGGCTCAAACGCCTTCTACATAGAGACCACCGACCTACTGCCCAGCAGGGTTAAGTTGGCCAGGACGGTGAGTGAGATGCTTGAGGATAAGGTCTACATAGACTACTCCCTATACTTAAAGTACAGGAGGATAATAAAGATGATCCACGGTTAGGCTAAGGCAGCGTCAAATATGTTAACAAAACGTTTATTAAAGGGATCAGCAGCTGTCCAGCTGGCGATACGAACGTCGACGGAACCTGGAAAGTATAGGGGAAGGCCCAGGCGAAGGGGCCGTGGTCCAAAGCCGGTAAAGGTAGGTGACGTCGTTGACGTTGAGGTGACGGAGGTCTCTAAGAGGGGTGATGGGGTCGCTAAGATAAGGGGCTTCATCATCTTCGTACCAAACACTAAGCCAGGCGATAAGGTTAAGGTTAAGATAACGAGGGTTGGCCCAACCTTCGCCGTGGCTGAACTGGCCACGGGAGCAGGTGAGTCAACTCAAGCAACCTCAACAAGCCAGGAGGCCCAGCCTGGGGAGTCGACGCAGGAGGAGTTTGAGGAGGAGTAGCTGGCCTTTAACTCACTTAAAACAGTGTTAAACAGATTTTACCGACCACCCTTTTAATGGTAAATCAACCTGTCGGCACATGACACTGCCGCATTGTGTATAACAGGCCTTGCGTAGTCAATCCTCCTATTATCCCTTGTTGGGTGAACCCTATTCGTGAATAGCGTTATGACCAGGTTAAGCTCCGTATCCACCCAAATTGAGGTGCCCGTGAAGCCCGTGTGCCCAAAGGCCTTACCGTCGGTTAGCAAATCCCCACCACTAGTTGTAACCCCCCTCCTGTAAACCTGCCACCCCAACCCGTAGCATGATTCACCACAGGCCCAGGGGGTCCACATTGACCTGATGCTCGGCCTCGATAGGAATGTCCCATTCCTGTATGACTCAAGGAGGGCGTTCCCTATCCTAGCCGCCTCCTCGGCCGTTGCAAATAACCCCGCATGCCCGGAGATTCCCCCCATAGCCCTGGCGTTCTCGTCGTGGACTATACCCACCAAGGCGTCGTTAGCCTCATTAACGTACTCCGTGGCCACTATTTCATCCCTACTGAACCTCGTCAATGGGTTGTAAAGCGTCCTCTCTAGGCCAAGGGGTTCGGCAACCATTTCATTGAATACCGAGTCTATGCGCTGGCCCGTTAGTTTCTCAACCAATGCCGTTAACACTATGTAGTTTAAGTCGCTGTAGACGACCCTTGAACCTGGTTCATAAACTGGGAACGCTGTTAAGGCCTGCTTAATGACCTCATCCCTGCTGGAGGCGGACTTGTAGAGGGGTAGCCAGGCCGGTAGCCCTGAGGTGTGTGAGAGGAGCATCCAAACCCTAACCTTATCCTTAACCTCACTGAAGCCTGCGTTTGTGGTTGAGAACTCGGGGATTACGTCACTCACCCTCTGGGTGAGGTGGATAACCCCCCTCTCCACTAGCCTCATCACTATTATTGAGGTTGAGAGGGCCTTCGTTAGCGATGCTAAGTCAAACAGCATGCCACCCCTCAACTCCCTCTCCACTGGCTTCAGCTGGGCGTAGCCGACGGTTAAATCCATTATAACCTCCCCATTAGCCATAACAACCAGTGATGCACCTGGGTAAGCATCCTTAACAAGGCCCCTAAGCAACCCCCTAACACCCTCCACGCAGTCCATGGTGGCTGGGCTGGCTTGGGTTAATAAGTGGTTCAGTTGGTTTAGCGTCATCACGTTACAGTACGGAGCTCACTCATCACTGGGGTTTTACGCCGACGCCTATTTTTAAGGGATCCAGGGTATCAGCCTGGCCAGTATCATTGAGGCGACCAGTATGGCAAGTACGACTAGCCTTACGCTGAAGGGCCCAGCCCAAAGCTTCCTCAACTCCCTCCACCTCCTCCTAACCTCCCCCTCATCCCCACTCAACAGTGGCCCAGCCAACCTAAGGGTCCTCGGTATTAGGGCTAGGGAGGCCAGGGATACGTAGGGTATGTAGCCTAGGAGCGCCGAGGAGACCAGGGCCACGTAGATTGAGGCAACAACCCCATACACCAGGTACCTAACCCTCCTTAGGCCGAGCAGGAGGACCAGGGTTAACTTACCAACCCTCCTCGAGGCATCCAGTTCAAGGGCCCCGGAGCCTAGGAGTATGAGCAGTGTGAATAAGCCGTTCGGCGTACCCACGAGTAGTGGCGCTGGGTTTAGGTATATGCCTGTTTGCACTATGTAGGAGCCCCACGTGACCAAGGGGCCCATGGCCAATGCAGCGAAGGCCTCACCAAGCCCCCTATAGTGGAGTTTAAGGGGCGCCTCACTGTACCCAATGCCAATCAGGATCCCAGCCAAGCCCAGTATTAGG
>JAPWUH010000190.1 GCA_028275645.1 Caldivirga sp. | reverse complement strand
TAAGAGTCCTCCATAGGGTGGAGGCGTCGACCTTACCAAGCCTTGGTGGTGGGGAGTCCTTAAGGTCCTCCTCGTAGAAGCCCGACGTATAGGCCCCACCCCTACCCCTTAAGGTTGCCCTAGTCCTAAGCCAACCCGTGGGCATCCAGTTGTAGACCCAGATCTGAATCCCAAGCTTACCCATGTTCTCTATCAACTTAGCCACATTGTCAAGTTGCTCCTCCCTACCTGGCAAACCGTAGATCAACTTATCCATTGGCGGATTATCCTCAATGATTGTTAACTTGAAGCCTGCCCCCTCAACCATCCTCTTGTAGTTGGCCAGCGGCGCATAATCCCATGGTTCATAGGCCCTCCACTGCCTCCAATCAGGGTAATTCCTAGGCAGTATACCAGTGGCCTCCTCGACACCAACCTGCCTAAGCATATCCCAGAAGACGGTTGGGCTACTCTCTAGGAGTATTTCAGCAATCCTAGGCCTATTACCCACAGCGGTGTTACCCATGTTCACTATACCGCCTAGCCTATTTTAACAGTGTCGGTGCAGTGGACGGTAGTGTTTTAAGGGTATGTGGAGCCTCTTAAGAGAGCCTTGGTGGTTTAGGTGGGTGCTCAGGGTGGCGAGTCTAAGGTTGAGGAGTTGCGTAGGATTAGTGAGGAAATTGAGGCCTGCTCAAAATGCCCCCTACACCTCACCAGGAGGAGGACTGTGCCTGGTGAGGGTAACCCAAACGCCGAGGTAATGCTGATTGGTGAGGCTCCAGGTGAGGTTGAGGATGAGACGGGTAGACCGTTTGTGGGTGCTGCGGGTAAGCTGCTTAACAGCCTGCTCCAGGATATTGGGGTTGATAGGTCAAGCCTATACATAACCAATGTCGTCAAGTGTAGGCCGCCCAATAATAGGGATCCCACTGACGAGGAGATTAATGCATGTAAACCGTACTTAATAAGGCAGATAGCCGTGGTGAGACCCAGGAGGATAGTGACCCTGGGTAGGCACAGTACCAGGGTCATACTTGGCCTCGGTGGCTTGAGGGTAAGCGAGATCTCTAGGGTTAGGGGTAGGGTGTTTAAGGTGGCCATAGCTGGTGTTGAGGTTGAGGTTTACCCAACATACCACCCAGCAGCCGCATTATATAACCCATCACTCAGGGGGGTGCTTAAGGAGGATTTGGCCAAAGCCATTAGGGCCGGCGGATCCAGCCCAGCAAGCATCTTGGATTACCTCAAGGGTGGTTAATCGTTTAAGCGGAGGTGCCTTGAGTAAGAGTTATAAATAGGAATACTGTAGTATTACAAGTGGATTTAGACGAGTTGGCATTATCGTTAACCGGACCATTGGTTAACTGGTACGTTAAGAGGCATGGGCAGGGCCTTGAGAGGCTTCTTAAAAATGCCAAGGTGTATATATCACCTGAGAGGTTCATGGCAAGGGTCTTCTTTGCAACCATCATGATAGCCATCTTCTCTGTACCCATTGGCCTATACTTAACATACATGGCCGTTGAATCATTCCTCAACACCCTAAGCCCCTCCATTGAGCCTATGATTATGCTGGTGTTCGGTGTAGTAATGTTAACCCTCCCCCTCATGGTCTACTCAATAATGATAGCGCTGCCTAGGATGCAGGCATCAGACTTTCAATTCAAGGTTAATTCTGAGCTTCCCTTCTTCGCAGCGTACCTAGCTATGATTTCGCAGGCTGGGTTAAGCGTAACCTCGGCCATAGAGAGGATTGCCAGGATTAAGCTCCTAGAGGCTATTGGTAAGGTGGCTAGGGAGATTGTTGTTAAGAATAAGGCATTTGGTATGGACCCCTTAACGGCATTAACCGAGACGGCCCTAAACACCCCAAGCCACCTATTCCAAAGCCTAATAATGGGTTACGTGACCAACGTCAGGACGGGCGGGGACATACTGCATTACCTTGAGATTAGGCTTAACGAGATAGTTAGCGACACAATTGATAGGGTTAGGAGGGGTGCTGAGTTCCTATCAACGCTTATGGAGTCGTACATAGGGGCTGGGGTTATACTGCTAATTGGGCTTAACGTCCTCTACCTAGCCCAGGCAATAACACCCACCGGCAACCCAATTGGTGCCCTTCAACAGGCCGTGAACAACAACCTACTCTTCGGGTTACTCGTGGTGCCGGCGATATCAGTAGCCTTCATATACCTAGGTGAGGTTTCGATATACAGGGTCCCTTACACGGATATTAGGCCATACATAGCCTTCGGAATATCCACAACGGTGGCCATGGTTGCCATACTGGCTGGTTATACCTCAATGTTTCATAGTGACTTGGGCTACGTCATTAAAGTGGGGCCCATTAGCATAGACTTCGCCACATACATGGCCACAGTCATGGTCATAGCCTACACCCCAGCAGCCATATACGCAGGTAGGGTTATAGCCGAGAGACGCAGCTTAGAGAGGGCCTTCTCAGACTTCCTGAGGGACTTCACGGAGCTGCGTAAGAGTGGCTTCACACCCGAGAAGATAATAAGCACGTTGGCTGATACAAGGGATTACGGTGTCCTTTCAAGGTACCTTAAGGACATTAGTAAGCAGATTAAGTACGGCGTACCTATTAGGGTTGTCCTATCGGAGTTCATGAGTAAGACTAGGTCCTACTACGCCAGGGTCTTCGCATGGCTACTCCTG
>JAPWUH010000188.1 GCA_028275645.1 Caldivirga sp. | reverse complement strand
GTCTGGGTAGAGGTCGAGGGCATCCGTGTAAATCGTGTTCCTAACGAACCTATTCACGTTGACGTATAGCTTAGCCGTTACGCCAAGTTGCTTAGCCAACTCGGCAAGCTTCATATGGTATGGTGCATCACCCCAGAAGTACTCATTCTCCAGTTGAACAATCTCAACGCCACCACTAGGCCCCTGGTGCTTGACGATAATGGGGAGTATTGCCCTAAGCCACCTCTCGGCGTACGGGTAGTATGATGGGTCTAGGCTCCTCGGCACCAGGCCCCTACTTATGAGCCAATCTGGATGGCCACCATTATCCCACTCTGAGCATATGTAAGGCCCAACCCTGGCTATTATCCTGAGCCCGAGGGATTCGGCCATGCTTAGGTAAAGATCCACATCCTTCTCGCCTGAAAAGTCAAACACACCAGGTTCAGGTTCATGGAGGTTCCAGGCGAAGTATGTGTTGAGGCAGTTTAAGCCAGCCATTTTAAGCTTAAGCAGCCTGTCCATCCAAAGCCCCCTAGGAACCCTGAAGTAGTGTATTTCACCACATAGAAGCATGCTTAAGGTGCCTGAAACGACTTTTAAAGTATTAACCAGCGGTGATGATGAAGACGAAATCCACCATTCAAGCGGAGAAGGAGTCGGAGGCCACTATAACCTTAGCAATGTTAGGTTAAGGCGAAGTGTATTTGGCTGGGGTTAAGTTAAAAGCTTACCCTTAGCCTTAAGGACCTTCACTACGTAACTGCCGACTATGTCCAGCGTATCGTTTATGTTTATTAACGTTGTATCAACGACTAGGTCGAATATAGATAGGTCGTTGGTGTCTATTGAGTAAATCGCCATGTACCTCCTCCTGTTGGACTCTTCCCTAACCTTAATTTCATTAACTGCATCGTTAATGCTAATACCTTCCCTACGCGCTAACCTACCTGCCCTGGCTGCTAAATCGGCCTTGAGGTATACCTTAACATCGGCATAGTCCTTAATGATCCATGCTGCTAAGTGGCCCTCTATCACAACCCTACCCTTCTTAGCCTCATCAATTGACACCTGGTCGACGTAACGGTCAATGCTGTAGTCCCTCTCAGCCAGTTCATGAAGCTGAATTAGGCTTAACCCCCTCTCCGCCGCGATTCTCCTAAAAACCTCACCCACTGAAACGAACCTGTAGCCAAGCTTATCCGCCAGGAGCCTGGCCACGGTGGTTTTGCCGCTGGCCACCTGTCCGCTTATGGCTATAACCCCCATCTTAAGCACCCATTAACCTAACCGCTATCTTCAAACCAGCCATTAGGCACCTATGGCATACGTAACCCCCATAGGGCCTACTAACCCCTCCTTTAATCACAGCCCCACATACGGCACACCTAGCCACACCACCCCTCCTAGCCATACCTAATCCAAGACCATGTGCACTCAGTTTTTAAGCTTTAAATTATTGAAAGGTAAATCATGTTTAAGGCTAATCAACCACCGTTAGTGCTGCGGCACGTCCCTAACAGGCCCATTTGGTCACTGGGGTGGTTATAGGGTTATGGCACCCTCCATACGGTACCTGCGCCTAGCCAATGCGAACAGGTTCCTCCATAGGAATATGCTGACCAGTATAACGTTCACAGCCAATATGAGGCTCATGGCCTCTAACCCCACCACATTGCCCACAGCCGTGTAGTAGTCCATGAGTGCTGTGTAGCCGTGGACCATGTACACCTTACCGTTAATACCCTGGAAATACTCGGCAATCTCAAGGCCACCCCAGGTTGAGCCAACGGTGCTGGCTAACCCAGTTATCGTGGCCGGCATTGCCCCTGGTATGGCTAGTTTAGTTAGCTTATGCCAGGTGGATAGGTTTAGGTTGTTTGCAACATCCCACAGGCTCCTTGGTATGGTCTTCATGCCCACGTACATGTTGTATATCACGTACCAGGCCGTGCTCAGGAAGGCCACTATGAAGACCAGTAGCTCAAGTGAAGCACTTAACCCAAGCCTAGTGGCTATGATTGTTACGAAGGGCACCGCCACTAGGGGTAGGTAAGCGGATACGGGTATTGATGCTAGGTCTTCAAGCATAGGTAGTAGTATGGCCTCAACCCTAGGCCTAGTAACCATAAGGTAATCAATGGGTATAGCTACCGCTATAGATGCCGCAGTGACTATGGCAACCCTAAGCCAGTCAAGGCCTAGGTAGTAGAGGTAGGTTACCCAATTATTATATATGTTGATGAGTATGGGTAGCCAGGTGGTTTCCCAGGAGGAGTATATTCCATAGGCCACCAGGGCCAGGATCAACAAACCCACGCCAATGGCCACGTACCTCTCCATTTTCGTTAAAATGCCCACCGGCCTCGGCCTAATGGCCAACCTGTGGTATATTGAGTAGCCGGTTGCCCTAACGAAAACCGGTAAGGTAGCCCGTTCAACGGCCATAACCCTCCTAATGTATCTAATATTCCTACTGAGTGATGCCCTCAATCTGCTTGTGGTTTGCCTCCTAGCCCCAACCCTAGTAACCTCAACATACGGGTCATAACTATACTTAACCGCCCAGTTCACGAAGGGCCTAAGCACCAGGAAGACGACCACGGTGACTAATATTATTAATATTATTAATGCCGTTATGGCATTGACCCATTCCCCTTCACTGGTCCAACCTGCTATTAAAGCCCCTATCCCGAAAACGCTG
>JAPWUH010000187.1 GCA_028275645.1 Caldivirga sp. | reverse complement strand
ATACAGGGTTTAGGCAACAGCGGCTTAATGAGTAGTGCGGATGGTGTAATATACCTATGGAATAGTGGCACTAACGTTAATGCACCATCAATAGCCCTTTCACGTGATAACCCATTGTTAGGAAAGCCTGAAGTAACAATGGGCCTTGGTAAAAACCTCAGTTACTATCTTAAGGTGGGTGAAAAGGAGTATATAGTGGTTAATCGTGAAGGAGTGAGCAAAATGGGTTTACCAGTACTGCTAAACTGCTCCTCACTACCACGTGAAGGTGAATATACCGGCCAGGTGTATGTATGTAATGATGGGTCAAAGTGGAGGATTGCAGTATGGGTACAGTCCAAGTGGATTTACCTCCCAACCACTTAATAATAAATTTTTAAAATACTTAATAAAGTTCAGTGTATGGTAGGATCCTAACCTGTTCGATAATAAATGTGGCTGTGCAACCAAGGGTTAATATGATCCTGACTAAACATGTTAGTAGCTACTCGTAGTAATAATGTATTTTAAGCAAAGAATATCTAAAACTGTGATGAAATCTAAGAATAGATTCACATGGGGTCTGGTTATTGCGGTTGCCGTGGCGGCAATAGCACTAACAGTGGCGGTGGTGCAGGCCCAGCAAAAGCCTCAATTCGTAATACCAACCTGGGGTAGTTTAACATATGTACCTGGGACACCGGTGTGGAACACATACGCACCAGGTAACCTAGTATGGTGGCCTACCTCAGACCCACCCTTAGCTTTCTGGAGTGTGTTTACGTATGAGCCATACCCAATACTTGCCGAGAATTGGACTGTTCAGGTTTTGCCTAATGGTAGTGGCATATTGACTATCTACCTTAGGCATGACATTTATTGGTTTAATGGTTCTGCTGTGATGCCCTTCACTGCTTGGGATGTCTACGCATACTTCTACATAGGTGAAAAGGCTTTTGGCTGGTTCGTACCATTCATGAACCAGTCCCTCACAGACGAGGACATCAGGGTATTAAACAACTACACAATACAATTCCTATTCCAAAAATGGTCACCGTACATACCCTATTGGATTATGACAAGCAGTGTATATACACCTTATCCCATTTGGAAGTGGGCTGTTGACGCATTAAAAACTATGAACGTGACGCAAGCCATGGTTTTCGGCTCAAATAACATAACTAAGTTCGTAGCGCCATACTGGGGACTAGGACCGTACTATATGGCATCAGTTGGTCCTAACTTTATATCATATACATTAGAACCCATGTATTTTAATGGAAAGCCACTGCTTGCAACCTGGATTAAGATATTGCCATGGGAATCATGGACCTATTACAATCCCACCATAATTAATAAATTTATTCCTGGAGGGACCGCATCAATATTAGCGATGATTGAAGCTCATCAAAACCTTGGTTACATTATTGTTGGTTGGACTGCGCAGCAACTTAAAATCATAAATAGTACACCTGGATATGCTGTTCTTTATTATCCCGGTTTTTGGTCATTTGGAATAGCGCTTAATCCATACATTTACCCGTTTAACCTACCACAGGTCAGGCAAGCATTCTGCAACATAATAAACAGAACGGAGGTATCATTAGCGTGGATATCTTCCCCTGCACCGTATCCAGCACCAGTAACGCCTAATGTTGCATTTACATTCCCCTCATCAATTTTAAAATACTACATACCATGCACATATAACACAAGCTACGCTGCATCACTTCTTAAGTCGGTTGGTCTTTATTACAAAAATGGGCAATGGTATTTACCTAATGGTACAGCCTTAACGATTTTAATTTCAGGCCCAAGTGGCTGGACATACTTCATGACACAGGGTGAGGTAGTGGCTGAAGAGTGGTCAGCCTTTGGAGTACCAACTAAGGAGCTGAGTCTCGACTTAAGTACATACTTTAGTACTATTTGGCCTCACTTAGAATGGGAGGCAGCTGAGATACAGGCACCAGAATTTTTAGTTCACAGTTATGAATCTGCCTGGACTTACTTAAGCAGTCAATACTGGATAACAACATTCATAAATCTAAGTAAACCTTGGCCTTTCGCATGGCCTGAGATCTCTAATGGTAAGGTCATTGGTTGGTACTGTTCACCTGTTACGGTTACTGTACCATCTATGTACAACAGTACCCCACCATACCTGAATGGTACCATTGTGACTTGTGTTAATTCAACATTAGGATACATTAACTTAACGAACTGGTTTAATACATATGATGTTTCAACACCAGGAAGTGCGCTATACAATGAATTAACTGAAGTATTGTTTGCATGGTATGATTACTATGTTCCGGTAATACCAATAGTTTATTACCCATATCAATATGTGTATCAACCAAGTTACATGGATCCTTTGTGGCTATATAAATGTGCGTTACCATACGCGCCAATAATGTTCTACAATATCCTTGATGCGCATGAAAATGGCGGTCAATGGAATGTTTGGGCTGGTTCACCAAGAGAATGGCTTGACCTAGGCGCCATTGCACCACCACCTAATGTACCACCACTAGCGCAATTAATAGCTAATGGCAGTTTATGGACCAAATACCCTCAATTCGCAAAATACCTCGGCATACCTACTCCTGATCCTTCTTTGCAGGCTTGTGTTGCTTCGTATTTCCATATTCCGTATACTCCAGTCACCACAACCACATCAACAACCACAACAACTACATCTACAACTACGACAACCACTAC
>JAPWUH010000186.1 GCA_028275645.1 Caldivirga sp. | reverse complement strand
CTATCGCCTTTATCTTGCCGTTCAAATCGCCATCATGGCCTGGTTCATCAGGCCCCTTCAGGTGTACGTAGGCTACATCAACCCTATCAAGCAGCTTCATGGTTGCCTCGAAGCGTTCACTGAGTACCTCATCCTTGGGTGCATCGTACAGCTTAACCTCCTCAACATCCATACCCAGTGCCTTGGCTATACCCCTCTCAACCGGCATCTCAGCCACTGCGCCGAATTTAAGCCCATAAAGTTGGTTTATTGGGGTTACCTTTGGTAGTGAATCACCTGCATCCCTAATTAGTATGACGTTGGCCTGCAGCTTTCCCTTACTAGCCCTCTCCCTATTTATGGGGTGGTCCTTAAGTATGCTTATTGCCTTATCCACGAATTCATTAGCCAACCTGGCGGTTAATGAGGCTGCCTCATCCTGTGGGTTCAATGGCCTCACCTGAGCGAGCCTCTTATCTGGGTTAGGCACCGCCACCGAGACCTTACCAACCCTGGCATAGGCTGGGTCATTGTTCGTTACGTCACCACTCAACCGCCCTGACTTAACCCCTATCACCACCACCGCCCTATGCCCTATCGTGGCGATTACCCTTGCATAGCCTAAACCACCCCCAAGCTCCATGCCGTCAACCGCCTTAGCTAGTTCCCTGGCCTCCCAAGACTCAAGGCTCCTCCCAACCCTCCTATCAATAATAACCCTTGACTCCGGGTCTATTGTGGCGAAGTTAGCCCTAAAGGCAACCTCAACACCCTCCCTTATACTGTAACCAACACCCAGAGCCTCAAGGGGCCCCCTGCCTGTGTAGTACTTATCCGGGTCATACCCAAGTATTGATAGGACAGCCGCATCACTCTCAGGTGCCCTACCGACACCCAGGGGGTAGTGGACACCCAATGCACCCTTAACGGATAGTGAATCCAGGTTGGGCTTCTTAGCCATGGATAAGGGGGTTTCACCCCTCTCATTAGGCCTATCCGCAGCGCCGTCTAGGACTAGGAAAAGCAGCTTCACGGTAAGGGTAGTTACCGAATCCTTTTTAAGTGGTTCCTTCTCATTTCATTAAGCCGGCTCCAATCCATTATTAATCTCACCGATGCATCAGGTGCATAGTGATTGCTAATTAATTCAGGGCAATAAGTCCCTATGTTCATAAAATATCACTGTTTAGTTACACGACTATAGTGGGTATGGTGCGAAAAGCATTTTTAGTCAAGTAACCTTAGGCAGTTATGGCTGCTGAAATTCCACCGGCGCTTAGGAATGACTTAGAGAGGTTGAGGCAGTTGGAGGATCAGCTCCAGGCTGTGCTACTTAGGAAGCAGCAGTATGAGAGTGAGCTTAGGAATGTTGATAGGGCGCTTAACGAGTTGAATAAGCTTCCGCAGGACTCTAAGGTGTATAGGATTGTCGGCACCTTCCTGCTCTTAACAACGAGAGATGAGGCTATTCAGGATTTGAACCAGAGGAAGGAGTTACTTGACCTTCACATCCAATCCCTCGTGAAGCAGGAGAACTTGCTTAGGAAGCAGATAAGCGACTTAGAGGCTAAGGTTAAGCAGGCCTTATCAACCGGTCAGGGAGGGCAAGCCCAGCGATAAGGCTCAATGCTTTAAGGCAACGTTATTAAAAACGCCTACTGATTAAGCCTTAGCGTTGTTAATTATGCCTTAACCCCCTCATCCTTTATTGACTTAAATATACTTTCCCTATAGTACCTCCTGGACACCTCCACGGGTATGTTGGAGAACTCATCTTCAGGTAGTATGCTTAGCGTATCCCACGCTATGTCGAGGGTCTGCTCAAAGGTCCTCCTCTCGTAGAAGCCCTGGGCTATGAACTTCCTCTCAAACTCATCGGCGAACCTGAGGTACCTCCTCTCACGCCAACTTAAATTACCCTCACCCACTAGTATGGCTAGGTTCCTCACGTCTAGTGCCCTTGAGTAGGCTGATATTAACTGGTTGGCCACGTACTTATGGTCATCCCTCGTCTTACCCTCACCAACGGCATCCTTCATAAGCCTCGATAGGCTCATTAAAACGTCGAAGGGTGGGTAAATGCCCTTACCCCACATTGACCTGGAGAGGACTAACTGCCCCTCGGTTATGTAGCCCGTTAAGTCCGGTACTGGGTGGGTTATGTCATCGTGGGGCATGGTTAATATTGGGAACTGGGTCACGCTCCCCTTCCTCCCCCTAGCCCTCCCAGCCCTCTCGAATATCGTAGCCAGGTCGGTGTACATGTAGCCTGGGTAACCCCTCCTGCCCGGTAGCTCACCCTTGGCTGATGAAAGCTCCCTTAGGGCCTCAGCGTAGTTAAGCATGTCACTCAGTATAACTAGGACGTGGTAATCCCTCTGCCATGCTAGGTACTCGGCTACGGTTAAGGCAACCCTGGGCGTCAGTATCCTCTCGGCTATGGGGTCACTGGCCAGGTTCATGACTAGGACTAGCCTCCTTAATGCCCCGGTCCTCCTGAACTCATCTATGAAGAAGAGGGCCTCCTCGGTCCTAAGGCCAATTGCGGCGAAGACTATGGCGAACCCCTCCTCACTACCCCTAACAGCCGCCTGCCTAGCCACCTGGGCGGCCAACATGTTGTGCGGTAGGCCCGTCCCGGAGAATATGGGCAACTTCTGCCCCCTAACCATGGTGTATAGGCCATCTATCGCGCTAACCCCAGTCTCAATGGGCTCCTCAGGGTAATCCCTT
>JAPWUH010000184.1 GCA_028275645.1 Caldivirga sp. | reverse complement strand
GTCAAGCCTTAAGGGCCTCGGTGAAGCCACGATTGATGTGCTCAGCGGCTTATCGGTTGGGAGGCACGTAATGATAATGGGGCCTGTGGGTGTTGGCAAGACTACGTTGGCCGAGGAGATAGCCAACATACTTGCGCTTGACGACCCACCTTACATTGAGGTGGCTTGCCACAGCCACATGACCGCGACGGAGTTAACAGGAGACATTGACATAGCCGTTGCCCTACAGGCTGGCCTAGACCACCCACTGGCCTACATACCAGGCCCCCTGGTTTTATCCCACGGCAGGCTACTCATAATGGACGAGATAAATAGGTTAAACCCATACAGCCAAGCCTCGTTGCTGCAGGTCCTGCAGGAGCACTACGTCTTCATTAGGGGTTTTAGGATAAGGAGTGACTTCCTGATGATAGCCACCTCCAACCCAGCTGAGTACTCAGGCGTCTATGAGCTTAGTGAGGCCTTAGCCGACAGGATGAAGGTTGTTGAGATTCATTACCCTGATAGGGAACTGCTTAGGGCTATACTAGAGTGGAAGGCTAACCTAGCCCTAAGCCACATTGGCGTTAAGGTACCCAGCATGCTCACCGATGTCTTAACGAACTTCGTAACACTCATAAGCCAGGATGGAATGATTGAGGTCTCCCCAAGCATAAGAGCCTCAATATACGCACTAGCCAACACCATGGCCAGGGCATGGATTGAGAGGAGGGAGCCAACCCTAGGTGACCTTAAGAGGGAGGTCATAGCTAACATGGCCCATGTCATTAGGGGGAACTTCTCAAGTGAAGCTGAGAAGAAGGATTACCTAATTCGCAAGTTTGATGAGGCGGTGGTGATAAGCAACAGATTGAATAAACGTTAATGCCCTTTAACCAACACCGTCTCTCCGGAGGTGGTGGGTAGAAGCAACCCACTGTCTCCTTCTTAATGGTCTCCTGGGGTTACTCACCGCAGTGGCTCCCCACCCATTGCCAGGGTGTTCCTCGCCCCACGGGTCTCGGGAACCCCCCTCAGGGTAATCAGCAAGGGCATTGGAAATGAGTCAACAAACCCACCACCACACCACCAACAGCAACAAACCCCACAAACAACCACAAAAACCAAAACAACCCTAGTCGGCATTGTGGCTAGTACAAACCTACTAGACGTTAATCCCACTCAACGTAAAAGGTGCTAAGTAGCATTAATGGCTTGTCACTTCTAAGATTACTTAACCTTAAAAGGTAAAATCACTAACCTTACGTAGATTATGATGTTAATAATGTGACCTTATTCAAACCATCAACTTTATCCACGCGTACAATGCCCATGTCCCTAAGCTTCATGACGTGGCGCCAAAGGGTAGTCTTAGGTAGGTTAGTTAACTGCTGCAGTTGTGACTGGTATAATGAGCCGCCGTACTGCCTAAGGGTCGCTATTATCAGCCTATCCACATCGTCAAGACTGCGCCTCTCAACGGCTTCAATGGCCCTACGCCTACTCAACACAGCCACCACGGACACTATCACTACTAGGGCTATGGCCACCGTGATGTAGAGTGGTGAAGCTGAACTACTAATGGGCGGCGGCCTAGTGGTTGAGGTTAAAGATGATGTGGTACTGGGTACCGTTGATGCAACCGTTGATGTTGACCGCGGGCTAGTGGTGGTTATGGATGAAGTCGTAGATGAAGTCGCCACCACTGTTTGCGTTACCGTACTAGTTGAGCTGCTGGTAATGCTACTGGTGGTGCTGGTGCTTGTGGATGTGGTAGTCATGGTAGTGGTCGTGGTGGATGCCGTAGTTGTGGGTGTGGTTGTAATTGTCGTCGTTGAGGTTAATAGGCCTTTGGGTACGTAGGCGTACTGTATCGTGTAGCGTCCAGGTGGAAGCGTAACCACCAACGTTGACCCATTAATGACCCTGTAGCTGACTATGCTTAAGGGTAGGTTAAACGGTATTATGTACGGTGGGAAGACTATGGTCACGTTAGTAGTGGAGCTTACGTTAAAGGAGTAGAGGAGTACCTTACCGTTAAACGTGTAGTTACCGTAATACGTGATAGACACGTAGCCACCGCCAAAGGCGAAGATAACCAGCGTGTTGTTTGGGTATAGGCTAATGGGTATGGGAGCACCCGTTGAGTCATTAACAGCCTCTATAGTGTCGGGAATGGGCACAACAGGAAGGCTAACGTTAATCACGGTTGTATTTAATGGAAGGTAGAGAGTGTAGTTGACGAAGGGCAATCCACCAGCCTTAAACAGTATAAGCAGTATTAAACCCAGCATCGAAATTCATGTTAGTTAGCCCTTTAATAATTTTTCCCTAAGTCTAATACCATGATGAGTTAAGCTACATGTAAGTTTATACTATTCAGGACTAACCCAGCCATGGCGCTTCAACCCCCTAAGCTCTGGCCACCAATATACTGGTTCGGGACAGACAACGTTGGCGAACCGGTCTTGGTTGATATTGCCAACGAGGCACCATTCATAATTGAGATAAGTTTCCTGGCAGGTCTCTACACGACTTTAATTGGGCTTGTGGTAGGCTTGATTTCAGGGGTACTTTGGTGGTATAGTTGACTCCATAATAATGTTGTTCAACGATGCACTGCTAACAATACCAAGTCTACTAATAACCGTTATAGTAGCTGTCATGGTGCACACTACCAATCCGCTGATTCTAGCTGGTGTCTTAAGTATAACTGGGTGGACTGGCTTAGCTAGGTCCG
>JAPWUH010000183.1 GCA_028275645.1 Caldivirga sp. | reverse complement strand
CTGCAGTAGAAGTTGAGTTAACGGTATCCTAGCCTCATAATGGTTTGCGTAGGCCACGGTTAAGAATAGGGCCCATGAAAAGCCCTCGAAGATCACTGCAAGTAAATCTACCCAGCCTAATTCATGAATCAAATGCCTAGCATCAAAGGCCCCACCATCAGTCTTAATACCTGGTGTATAGAAGAATCTCGCCACTAATAGTGAGAAGGCTGCGCCGTAACCAAGCCCTGAGGATAACCAAAGTATTGGTAAGGCACCGTTCCACCAGTATGACTTACCTCCAGCAGCCGCGAATAGGAAGGCCGTGTATATTGTTGCAGCTATGCCAGTTATCATAACCAGGTAGTCTAGGGTTAACCTAGCTAGCCTAAGCCCCCTACCCAGTATTGAGGTTGCCAGTGATGGTAGGTAAAGCATGACCAGGTATATTAATCCCCATATGACCATGCCTCCAAGAAACATAACACCCCAGTCCATCCATGACTGAGCCAACCTACCGTGGGGATACCCAATGAATATTATGTTACCAGCCCTCGGCGGTTGACCCAGGTCTATTATGAAGAATACTGCAGCTGCAATGCGCCAGCCCCATATCATGTGAAAGCCAGGTGGCATGTATGGGCCCCATCCACTCATAACGCTCAACCTTTAAGATCAACCAATCACCTTAAGGCTTACTTTCAGGCCGGGGAAAAGTGAATGATTTAATTATGAAATCGACGCGGATTTAACTTCCACAAGTTAGAAATTCAGGAGGGATATCTGCTAATGTATTAGGAAATTAATTAGGCTATTGGCAACTGGGCACTCACCCAGCGTATACCCATGAATTCTACACCTTAAGGCTAATGTCCTATACCTAATCACGTCACCTTGACGACCCCAAACCATCAATGCAGCCTCGCAGCCATCCTTGAGGGTTACCGTTGGGAAGAGTTCCAGTATTGCCTTAGCTATAACCCTCTCAGCCGACTTGACAAGGGCTTCATCGCCCACGTATTCGTTTATCGCCTCCCTCACCGGCTTCTTCTTAAACTTCTCCGGTAATACCAAGAACACTGTCCTTGGGAATGAGTCTACACAAATACCCAGTACGCTGAGCCTACGCCTCTCCATACCCTTAACTAGCAGCTTCACGTAGTTGAACACCTCATCATCACTGAACTCCTCCAGTCCCCAATTCTGCTTAAGTCTCCTTAGACTTGCGGTGGCTAGCTCATTATTAACCAACCTGCTTCCGGTAATGTAAAGGTACAGTATTGTGAAGTAACCCTTAGTGGTGATTGTATAATTACCCCTACTCATCTTGGTTAATATGCCGTAGTTCATTAATTCCAGGGCCCTCCTGTAAAGAGTGGCTATGCTCACGTTTTCGATCATGGATATTTTATATAGTGAAAAGCCCTCAGCATCACGAACATTTAACCCCTTAAACATAGACCCTAATATTAAATACTTAAGTATAATCATGTGAACCATGTCTAAGGCAACTCCATTGACGGGGTGAACCATATTAGTGATTGCTACTATGCCTATTTATTTTTCTAACTTAGTCATAAATTTGACTATTTAATAATTTGTCAATTTTATAGTAAATACGAGATTTTACTCTTTTTCTCTTTTCCTACTAATCATCGTTGAGATGGCTGCACCGGTTATGTAGAGCATGGACATGGTTACCCCTATTATTGTTTCGATAACCCCTCCTGTAGTTCCTGGAGAAACTATTAGTGCGAATATGAAGCTTACTAAGACTCCCCAGCGCCAGTACCGCCACCAGGTGGATGCCTTAACCAGCCTGAACTTGGTTAGCAGTACCATTATTAACGGGGTCTGGAAGGCTAAGCCCATTGAGAACATTAGGGATAGTACGAATTGAACAAAGGATCTTAGGCTTATTGTCGGCGCTACATTAAGTGACTTGGCGTAGAACAAGAAGAATTTAAACATAACAGGGATTATAACTAGGTAGGCGAATAATGCACCCAGGGCGAAGAGGCCCATTGCAGGTAGCACTGATGCCTTAAGCGCACGCTTCTCATGCTCGTAAAGCCCTGGTGATACGAAGGCCCAGAACTCCCATAGGATTATCGGTAGGGCTATCACTATGGCCAGGAATAAGGATACTTGGGCAGCTGCCAGGAGGGGATCGAAGGGTGATAACGTTATTATCTCAACTCCCCTGGGCACCATTGCATGTATGAAGAATTTTATTACCGAGACCGAGAATGAGTCATCTATGGAGGGCATAGGCACTATGATTGGTATGCCCGGTGGGTTAACGTCAACTATATTGTACTTGAAGGCGAAGACTAGGATAAAGGCCACTAGGATGGCGTAGAGTGCCTTCCTCAGCCTGTCAATCAACTCCACCACGTGGCTGATCAGCGGTTGTTCCTGCATTCCAACTGGCTTCTTAAATCAACGTAATCTAAATAAGCTTTCTTCCAGGATTTTGAAAAATTCACGTGAAGCCTAGCCTAGATCAGCATGTAGCTTAATGACGGGTGTGGGTGGAAAAGTTAATAAACCATTGGCTTTATTGACCCTAGGCGGCCGTGGTCTAGCGGTCTAGGATGGCGGCCCCCCGTGCGGCGGTGCGGTTGAAAACTAATCATCTTTATTAAGGCCCTCACTGGCATTTTGAGACATGGTTAGTGTGAGGGATACTGAAGTGGTAATGCTCGAGATGGTTCAGCCCTTTGACGCCAATTCAATAGGTAGATTATTCGGTGGTAGAATCCTTGAGTGGATAGCCAACGTT
>JAPWUH010000182.1 GCA_028275645.1 Caldivirga sp. | reverse complement strand
CGCCGTTTGCCTACCCGTGGCCCTAGTTGCCTTAACGTAACCGTAGAGCCTAGACCTAGTGGCCAGTAGCTCCTTACCATGCGCATCGGCGAACTCCTTAACAGCTCTACTTGTTGAATCGTCATCGCTGTCATCAACCAGTACCATGGAGCTGTACGGCACTTGAAGTGTTGCCTCAAGCATCCTCCTAAACACCAGCCCCTTACGGGCACCGTTCCTGGTTATAATGGACAGCACAACCACGGTTACCTATGTACCAAGAATTGCGGTGAATCTTAAAGCTTAACTCAAATTGCAGGAAACGAGACAAATAAAATAATATAGAGGGGTGTGCTGGGTGCTTAACCGTGGTTAAGGGTCTTGAGCTTTTTGAGGTGCCTAGGCAGGTTGTGTTTGGGCCGGGGGCCATCGGTAGAGTTGGTGATGTGCTAACCGCGCTTGGGTTGAGGAGGGGGCTCATCATAACTGGGCACATCCACAGTAGGCACATTGCCACTAAGGTGAGTGAACAGTGCATCGACTGCCAGATACTGAGTGAGGATGAGCTTGACCTGATGGATATAGTTAAGGGTATGGCAGCCTTCACGGACGTGGATTTCATAGCAGGTGTCGGGGGTGGTAGGGTTATTGACCTGAGTAAGGTGATTGCCCATAGGCTTAACAAGCACCTAATATCAATACCCACCGTGGCCAGCCATGATGGTATAGCGTCACCCTACGTATCATTCCTCATGCAGGACGACTTAAATAAAATGGGCCTCGGGAAGGTTAAGAAAACCCCCCTAGCCATAATAGTGGACACCAGTGTAGTGGCCGAGGCGCCTAGGGTCTTCCTGCTGTCGGGTATTGGTGAGTTGCTGGGTAAGAGGGTTGCCCTCATGGACTGGAAGCTTGCACATAGGATTAAGGGGGAGGATTACAGCGAGTCGGCCGCCATGCTGGCCCTCTCAAGCCACATGATAATAATGAACAATATTAATAAGCTCACCAGGCAAGGTGAGGAGGAGACTAGGATAGTGGTTAAGGCCCTGCTAGGCTGCGGCGTGGCCATGGCCATAGCTGGGAGCACCAGGCCATGCAGTGGGTCGGAGCACCTCTTCAGCCACTCCCTCGACCTAATAGCCAGGAGGCATGGCATTAAGCAGGCTATGCACGGCATGCAGGTTGCCTTAAGCTCCGTAGTAATGCTCTACCTGTATGGGGCTAATTGGAGGAGGGTTATCAAGATAATGAGGAAGCTGGGCCTCCCCACAAGCTTCAGGGAACTTGGTTACGACAGAGAGTTAGTCATCGAGGCCCTGATGAATGCGCATAAGATTAGGCCCGACAGATACACGATACTAGGCTCCGATGGGTTAACAAGGGAGGCTGCTGAGACAGCTTTAGAGCAGACTGGTGTCATAGCGTAACCCAGCTTAATGAAAGGGGCTCACCCTTTTAGGGTAGGTTACCCCACTATGTAGGGTTAATACACTAATGTTAATGCTCTCCCTGCTTTTGTAAGGGATTTGTAAACAAGGCCTAGTAGTATGACCCCTTGACAAAAATGTTGAGAATGGGATACTTATAAAGGGTGTGGCTGGTTTAGTGTTATGGAGGATGAGTTGAGGAGGCTCGTTGACAGGGCCCTAAGCCTAGGCGCCTCATATGCAGAGGCTAGGCATCAGGTTGATTCCGAGAGGGTTATCAGGGTTAGGAATGGTTCGCTGGAAAGGGTTTCAACAGACTCCACGGAGGGGTTCTCCGTAAGGGTCCTTTACAATGGCGCATGGGGCTTCGCCTCAGGGCCTACACCAAGCGTGGAGTTGGCTGAAACGGCGTTTAGGGCCGCCAGGGCGGCTTCGGCGTTGGTTAAGAGGAGGGTTTCACTAGCCCCCAGTGAATTAACCTCGCTCAGGTATGAGGTTGTTGAGGGGGTTAGGCTCAGTGATGTGCAGGCTGAGGAGGCTGTTAAGTACCTAATGGACCTTGACAAGGACATTAACATTGATAAGAGGATAGGCGTTAGGATGCTAAGCATGAGCATGATGGAGACTAGGAAGACCATTGTGAACAGTGAGGGTGTGCTGGTGGAGAGTAGGGTACCTAGGCTTGAACTATTCTCAGTAATGATAGCCCACGACCCAAGTAGGGGCTTCAGCCAACAGAGGAGTGAGCAGTACGGCGGCAGTGGTGGGTGGGAGTTGACTAAGAGTTTGCGTATTGACGAGGACTTAAAGAGGAATGCCGAAACCCTGGTTAAGATACTTGACACAGCCAGGCCCATTAAGAGTGAGGAGAGGCTCGACGTAGTGTTCTCACCGGAGTTGGCAGGCATATTCGTCCACGAGTCTGTTGGACACCCAAGTGAGCTAGATAGGATAATGGGTAGGGAGGGGGCTGAGGCTGGGGAATCCTACATGAAGGTTAATGACCTGGGTAACCTGAGAATTGGGAGCGAACACGTAACGATAATAGACGACCCAACAATACCACACAGCTATGGTTACTACCTGGTTGATGAGGAGGGGGTTAGGGCTAGGCCAAGGGTGCTTGTGAACAGGGGTGTGGTTAACGAGTTTCTGATGAATAGGGAGTACGCTTCCTACATTGGTAGGAGCAGTAATGCGGCCGCTAGGGCAAGTGAATTTAATAGGGAGCCTATACCGAGGATGGCTAACACGTACCTAGCCCCAGGTGACTGGAAGCCCGAGGAGTTGATTAGGGAGACTAGGAACGGTCTCTACTTCGTCTCATACCAGGAGTGGAACATTGACGACAGGAGGTGG
>JAPWUH010000007.1 GCA_028275645.1 Caldivirga sp. | reverse complement strand
ATCATGCCTGTCAACCAGTTAAAATGCATGAAACATGCATCAACACCATACCTCAACTTTAACTTCACACCACATTCAACCACCATCTAAAGTGCACGATCACATGCAATCCCCACATTTTACATTGGACTTAAAACCATTGGAACATTGTTTCAATTTCTTCATTTTCTTTCAATTGGAACAACCATTCAATCCCACCATAAACACCATCGGAACAGGAATGAGTCATAGAATGAGCCCCGGAGCCCTGTTCCAAAGGCCACCGTTTAAAATAAACCACAAAACTTAAAAACCCAAACAAGCCAGAGGAACCGGAGGATCTCAAAGGAGAATTGAAGGCCCATAATTAGGGGCTACCACTACACCTTTAAAAGCATTACGGTGAGGATCTCAAAGGAGAATTGAAGGATTCACTGATTAACTTCGCCGCATCCGTCGGTGTCGTTGGGTATAGGGAGAGGATCTCAAAGGAGAATTGAAGGTGTGGAATACCACGCATCTTAGCATCGGCTATTAATGTTTGTTCAGAGGATCTCAAAGGAGAATTGAAGGCGTGAGGGTTTTTGGATTCAGCCTCGATCTCCCCGAGGCCGAGGATCTCAAAGGAGAATTGAAGGTTAGCCCCAATTACACGTGGCTAGCTAAATTCATCGGTTGGATACAGGGAGGATCTCAAAGGAGAATTGAAGGTGCCGTTTGCAGAGACATAAGTCTTTACACCCATTTCCCTAAGAGGATCTCAAAGGAGAATTGAAGGTTTCTCTAATTCCCTGGTGTCGTGGAAGTCCAGGGGGAAGGCGTTTGAGAGGATCTCAAAGGAGAATTGAAGGAGGGGAATTTATCAAGGCTTATAAGAGAGTTAATTAAAGAAGAGGATCTCAAAGGAGAATTGAAGGGTGAAACTCAGGGAGGCACTGGGCATAATCAAAACCAGGCAAAGAGGATCTCAAAGGAGAATTGAAGGAAGTTAAAGAATCTCGTTGTTTCATCTACCCTAACCGCCCCCTGGAGGATCTCAAAGGAGAATTGAAGGCTCGACACCCACTGCGGTGGGTACCGACTGAATTTCATGCACATGAGGATCTCAAAGGAGAATTGAAGGACGAAATCTCTTAGGCATAGACCTACCAAATGCCCTGGCATTCAGAGGATCTCAAAGGAGAATTGAAGGAGGCTCTCAATGCCCATTACAGGTACTGTAATTTGTTTTATGAGGATCTCAAAGGAGAATTGAAGGTCATTAAACTAGCGCAAACGCTAGCAGGTGGCTTAGGCAACCTGGGGAGGATCTCAAAGGAGAATTGAAGGAAGCCACTCCTGGCTTCATTGAGCCTGGGTTTAGGGTTTTGAGGGAGGATCTCAAAGGAGAATTGAAGGGGATTGCATAGAATGGTGGTGATCCATTTTTCAATATTCTGATAGGTTTTTGAACCCCAGCTTTACTAGGCTGCTCAGTAGCCCCTATAAAGGGGGTAACCTCCAAGACCCCGAGGAAACCCCGCCCTTAAGGGTGGGGAGGGGGTCATTTGGGTTAGATAAGTGGCTGTGGTGTAGGCGTCACTAATGGTTATGGTAATGGGCTTGCGTTAACCATAACCGGGTTGTCTATCAATTGCTTTAATTAAACTTAAATTAAACTTAAGTCGTAGCGTTAATAATGTCCCAGTGCTTGAAAAGTAGGTTATTAGCTGCGCGGTTAACCACACCGGGGTTTAGTGGGACGACTACACGCCCGTTAAGGCACCCTGAGCCGGGTCCATGAATTAAGCTCGCTAGCCTACAATCATCAATATTAATCACTGAGTCATTCTTAAAGGCTTGGTAGGTCTCCCTAATGAGGGTACTAATATTATCATTAACCCTGACGCAGATTGGGATAACCCTACCCCTAGCCTTCTCATCCTTGGCCAGGGAGTACCTGGTGATGGTGATGAAGGCCCAAGCCCACTCCAGCGGCTTTGTGTAGTACTCCCTGAAAAGCCAAAGGTACATTAAAGCCTGCACCACAGCCCTCTTCACGCTGAGTGAATACTTACCGAAGGTTAAGGCAGCCTTATGCTCAACAACGCCAAGCAGGCCATTGTTATCAAAGAGAAGCAGGTCAGGCTCACCACAGACGTAAACCCCGTAATCCTCAAGAAGCCCGCAAGCCACCCCCTTGGCAGGTAAGGTGCCCCTAACATCAATGCTAAGTGCAGCCTCCTTGAAAAGCTTATCGGCCACGGTTGAAAACACGGCGTCCACGGCACCAATCCTCTCAACCCCACTGCTTTGCTCCGCCTCAACCCTAACGGCATCCATGAGGCAGGAGACTGGAACAATATCACCACTACAAAGGCTACTTCTAATGATATGCCTCCCCTCAAAGGCCCTAATCGCACTCTTAATGGCATTGATTGACACATCACCAGTGTTAATCCTCCCAATAACCTCCTTAATGATTGAATCAAGGTAGCTGTGGGCCATCCCAGCCCCACGGCAGGGCATATGGGTAAAGCCAGCTGTGAGTAATAAACTTATACACCACAACCTGTTCAAAACCGAGGTTAGGCTTATTAAGAGCCTCGTGGATAATATATGTATGAGGTTTGGGTTAATCAAGTTCAGGGATGACTTTAAGGGGGATGTGACCTACGTGTGGAATGTTAAGCGGCGTAGGTGGGTTGATGACAGGGGCCTTGAGGGCTGGCTACTCATGAGGACGCTTGAAAAGTGGGACGTGTGGCCAGTGGCGGATATTATGAATGGCGACAGGCTTGACCACACCTTTGCGGTCTCTGAGAGGGCTGTCAAGGAGCTTAACCTGTGGGACTACGTCACCGAGTGGATTGAGGCCAACAACATTGCTGAACTACCCCGCATATCAAATTACACGCCTGATGACTTGTTAAGAAAGTACGAAGAGGAGGATAAGAAAAAGGGCCCCAAGAGGGGGGCCTAGGGTTTTAATGGAAAATGTATGGGAGGGTGTCTAATATCATATCTGTTGTCTCAAGTCTTGAGGTAAGCTAAGAGCAGTGACCCTGCTAACCCTCATTCACCTAATCACAGCAATCCAGCCTGGTGTGGGTGGGCCCAGTGACTTGGACTTGGGTTTATGAAACGTGACTAGCGCCCAGCCCCTAGGGAGGGCTAACCCATTCATTCTCCTACTCTCCTAACTTAGCCTGCAACCCTGCTTGTTGATGTCAGTAGGGCAAACAAGCTGATCATAAGCCTGGTGCATACTCTAACCGGGAGGTGGCTCCTAGGGCAGTTGAAGAGTCCTCCTGAGCCACGAGTCCCCTGCGATTAGGGAGAGTTGGTTTGGGGAGGATGGGTACCCAACGGCAAGCCTCCATGCTATCCACGATGCCAGTGTCATTATCCGTGTTGTGGCTAGGGAGGTTGTTGAGGGTAATGTTGTCAGGGTTGAGAGGTTCAGCAGGGTTATCGAGGACAGGTACGGGTTAATTGGGGCTGGGAAGTTCAAAATACCCGAACCATTCTAATCAAAAGCAAATACAACCCACCCCGCGCGGGGTGGGGTTTGGGATTGGGTTTGGGGCTGCCTCCCCGTTGGGGAGGCGCATAGCTAAGCGAGGCACCCCTTAATAAGGCTTACGGTGCGATTCCCCGCCCTTAAAGGCGGGGAGGGGTGATTCAACCCCATGGTTAAGTTTATTTAGGAGCGTACTAGCGTAACCACACATGACATGGGTTAGTGAGCCGAAACCGCAGGCCAAAACCACGGTCAAGGCCCAGACCAGGGTGAATGAGAACAGGCCGAAGCCTAGGAAGAACTATGCGGTGCTCAGGTACAGGAACGTTGGAAGTAGGGTTGAAATATACTGCAGCGGGAAGTGGGTTGAGGTAAGCAACAGGGCGCTCGCCGACCTACTATTCTGGCAGCACGTGTACCCAGTCACGGCGATGGTCATGTACAGGGACGGGTACGAGGTAGCCGTGGCGGTGCCCGTCAGGAAGGCCAGGAGGCTTGGGCTACTCGACTGTGCAGTGGACTTGACGGTAGGCGCAAACCTACCAACCGAGTACCCAATCATATCAATTGGGTAAGGGTGGAAAAGGAGGGGATTAGGAAGGGGTTTTGAGGGTGGATTAGGATTAGGAGGGTTGGGAGGATTAGGGTTAATGCAGTCAGCTAACATCGAATCCTTCAATGCACTATGAGTTGCTTAACCCCTGGCGTCGTTTCTGGCACCGACACAGGTGCCCAGCGCTTCATCAGCAGCATTTCGTAGCGGCATTTTTTTAAACACGTTGTTAGCCAGCATAACCTAATCTCGTCGTGCAGCGTTACGGACAAATTAATACACATAATGGCCTAAAGAGGACTTATACATAAATATGATTAAATAAATTTTTATGAATAACGGAAAAGCAGAAAAACTTCACCACTTATCCTCTGGAGGTGGTGCAATCCTCCTTCACGGCGAGAGGGATGGGAAGCGTTGAGGTAACCTGCGGTAAGGCAATAGGTGAGGTGGTGCTGGGCAGGCTTAACAATGCAACTGAGGCGATAATCATAAGCCCATGGGTGAGTACTGAGACTGCCCAAATCCTCAGGAACCTGGCCAGGAAGGCGAACATCACACTCATAACAATGAATGACCAAACTAACCCAAACCACGTTAGGGCGCTTCAAATGTTACGTGAACGTGTCCTGAAGTCCAGGGGGAGGCGTGGGAAGAGACTCGCGGTAATCGGTGCCGTGATGCTTGTGCTTGCAATAATAATCCTAATTGTCATTGGGGCTTATGTATACTTAATTAATACTAATATTAGTAGTTACAGCCCCCTTACACTGGTGTTATTCGGCGCCTTAGCGGTGGCCTGCATGGTACTGTTACTCGGCGGCATCATACTCCTTATTATTGGTGGCGTCCTGTACCTCACCGGGTTCGCCAGTGTCAGTGTGGTTAAGGAGCTTATCATACTGCCTAAGGGGCCCCTCCACGCTAAGATGATTATACTGCCTGGGCTTAACCTGGTTGGGGTTGGGAGCATGAACTTCACTGGCGGTGTGTTGAATAACCTTGAGTGTTGGGCGTGGGTTGAGGGGAATGGGTTTGTTGAACGCGCCCTCGAGTTCGTTAAGTGGCTCACCACCCAGTCAGTCAGCGTGATCGAGGGTGGTATCGTGGAGGAGGATTAGGTTTGGGTTCAGGTTAATGAAACTACCGTTAGAGTTCATAACCTGGGTAGCGTAGTAAAGCCATATGGAACCCATAGGCGATAACCGGGACCATTACTGCTCACCCAGTATTCATTAAAACCTTAGCACTTAAATAACCACAACCCTGGTCAGTAGTTGCGGTTAGGCAGGCCATATCCAACCTGTTGGTAGGCGTGGGTTAAGGGTGGTATGGCGCCTAATAATTCCATGGATCATGAAGCCCGCATTCCATTCCTCAACCCTAAAACCTTATTAACCCAGCCTAATTTCTCATGTGTGAATCGGAGGATAATGGGGGTGTATTTAATAATAATTCCAGTGGGTTTCCTAACCGGCTGGCTTATAGGCGTACTTTACCGTCCACTCCCTCGTTCACTCCTTTTATTACACCATGCAGTGAGTAGTAACGCAACCGCTCACGTTGTGACTACAACTACAGTCAAAATAACGATCACCAATCTAATCGTCACGGCAATACCCGGATTAATAGCAGTAACTACATTAATTATGGTATTCATTGGAGTATTATTACTATCATCAGAGGTGCATAGAGGGCAACCCCAAACTCCACCCAACCCACGCCAGCCTGGGCCCACGCCTAGGCCATACCTTGTGGGTATTGTTGTTTTGGTAATGATTGTCGTGGTTTTAGGCTTACTCTACGGAATGGCTAGTGCAAAGTTGGCTAGCGTAATGGGCATGTATGAGGCGCTTAAGGCAAATTACACAAGCTTACGGGGCCTATATGATTCATTGCTGGTGAACTACACGACATTAAGGAATCAGCTTACGTCGATTAATGCGAGCCTAGCCAGTGTAATGAGCCAGTATGGAATGCTTAAAGCAAATTATACTAATCTGCAAAGCCAATACGTAAAGTTACAGGCAAACTACACGACACTGATGAGCCTCTACGGGGTGCTGCGGGTGAACTACACAAGCCTGCTGAGTCAATATAACTCACTGCAGGGTCAGTATAAGCAGCTTGAGGCAAAGTACACAAACCTAGAGACTGCATATGAAGAAGTCACAAGTAATTACAAGGGCTACTACGAAGAGTTGATGCGTGAACAGTTGCTGAGTGAGCTTAGGCCACTTGACAATATAACACTAAGCCAAATGAAGGCGGGTATTTACGAAGCGTTAATCGCCCACATATTCATACCATATGGCTTTAATGCCTTGGTTACGTTAAACATGTCGTGCACTAACACTACTGAGGTTGTTATATATAGTTATCGTTTTGGTCAGGTAATCGTGCCCTTTAACATCACTGGGCCAACCACGTTAACCCTCATACTACCCTTCGGCTTATATACTCCATTTCTTTGGTCTATGAGTGATGGCAACAACATGGGGTTAACCGTAACCACCGTAATCCTCAGCAACATAAGTAATTACCTGGATATTGTTGAGCGTGAGGATACCTACAAATTCACGAAGGTTGCTGCTGAACCATACCTGCCTTGGGCTAACATACCGATAATAGTGCCCTACGGCTACAACATAACCCTCTCAGTAAACATAACATCAAATGAACCAATGGCCATATGGCTAATTCAAAAGGCATACAATGGAGCCACCCAGGACATTAACCTCGCCTATAATACACAGAGTTACCAAGGCGTACTAACCCTCACATCCAATTACTACTATTACCTAAGCATATCACCGAGCCAGGGCGCCACGGTTAACGTAGACATCAAGCCCATAGCCATAAAACCCATCGGTTAACAACCATAAACCCATCAACCCTGGGGGTCAATGAGCAATACCGAGTCAAAACTAAGGGGAATGCTCCTTAATCAACTTTAGGTTTTAGTTAAGGGAGCTAATCACTGTCCTCATCATGAGTATTGCTACTGCGGTGAGCAGTATGGTTAATATTAATAAGCATGGGTATCCGTCCCCTACCCTGCCGCACAGCGACCTGTCTACACGCCAGCGTGCCCCAAACAACACATTGTTGATCCTCCTATTAACCTCAAGCACGTACTGCGGTGCGCATATGTTGATTAGGCCACCATCGCATGCAGCATAGTCACCGTAAATTAGCTTGGCTAACCTGCAATCGTCAATACTCACCCTACCTCCCCTACCTCTGGCAAGCATATGGTGGGCTTTAATGATGAGGTTCTTCACGTGGCCTGTGGGTAGTATCTTAACTGGGTAAATCATGTAAGTGGTATTCCTGATTCTAGGCCAGGTGGTGCGGAAGATCACTGGGTAGGCTGTAATCCAGTTAACGTTAACGTAGAGGTCTCTGAGAAGCCAGGCGTATATCGATAATTGGATGATGGCCTTTCTAAGGAGTAACCTGTAGTCATACCCACTCAACGCTGGTACGTGCTTAACCTCAACCAGCCCCACGTCTCCGCTCTTCATGTCGTAGAGCATTAAGTCCGGTTCCCCAACAATAAACTTACCAATGCCACCAATGTAGGCGGCTAATTGACCCCTAAACGGCATAATGCCACCATTACCACCGGCTAATGCATCATACTTAAATTGCCTATCCAGTATCTGGGACCATAACCCATAGCCACCATTCTCATCCCCATCACCACCATACCACCCATCAAAGCTCATAGCCCTCATTAGGCAGAAGACGGCTATTGAAGGCCTATTGGTGTCGCATAGGTCATCGTACCTTAAGCCATCATCATACCTCCGGCCATCGTAATACTTAACCCACGCCTTATACAGGACCTCATCGGGAACAGGATCATGAAGCCTCCTATTGTCACTAAGCATACTAGCCTCAACAATTACCTTAGCTGCAGTAGACTGCAGAAGCCGATATGTGGCATCCCACCCCCGCCTCATGACGGGTAGGGGACGGATACCCGTATGGATCGTAGGGATTCGGTAGCCTTGGTCGTGATCATGAGGCGGGGGTGGGTTCCGTGCAGCATGGTTTAGGCGGCTTTGGCCGCTGTGCGGCTGCACAATTAAATATCTGCAGATACTTTATTAAAGTTTATGCTTTAAACTATTGATTTTAAACTATTGATATTAAAATATTTTACTTAACTGAGTAAAGTTTAAGTTCACTACGGTAGTTTAAAACCACATGTAGTCATCATTAAGGGCATGAATAACCTGTGGTGATTGCTGAGTTGGGTGAAGTCGTCGGCTGCTTCAATGCGTTAGGTTTATAAAGGGTTTCATGCTTTATTATTTTAGTTGGTGAGGGTTGGGGTTTGGGTGGATAGTTGGTTTAGCGGTAACGGTGCTGTTAGGGTTAGGGTTTTGACGAGGGGCTGTGTATTAATGGACCCAGTCCTAAACGTTTGCAGGAGGTGTAGGTATAAGAGGAGTGACTTCGTGCCAGTTGAGGGACTGCCCATTGGTAGGGGTGTTAGGCTTAGGGAGTACTATAGGTTAATCCCAGGCGAGTACAATGTAGTCGTAGTGTTCCTGAGGGTTGCAGGCGTGGAGGTTAGGGGTGGGTTTACCGTGAAATGGCTTAAGCCATCCATGGTACTAGCTAGGAGGATGATCTTCACGGGCGCCAGGGCTTTCATCGATGGACCTGGGGATGCCAGGTGCCTTGAGTTATTCAGCGACTAGCCCAACACAAAAGGGCCTAAGCCGAATCCTAATCCTCCCCCTAAGCCCCTCTAAGCCAGTTTCAATTTCTACACTCATAGGCCTCACCTACTTCCCTCAAAATGTTGATGGGTATTGGGCGTAATGCTTTAAAGAGGCGTGTGCATTATAGCCTTGTTTATGGATGGTGTTGATATTGGTTTTGTTAGGGATAGGGTTAAGGCTACGCTTAATGAGGTACTTAGGTTCTACTCAGGTAAGGAGGAGGTTGTGGCGAAGATCCTAGCAGCCATCCTAGCCGGTGGGCACGTGCTCCTTGAGGATAAGCCGGGTGTTGGGAAGACCTTCCTAGCCAAGCTCATGGCTAAGGTCCTTGGGTTAAGCTTCTCTAGGATTCAATTCACCCCGGATCTCCTACCAAGCGACATAGTAGGTACCAAGGTTTGGAGACCTGCCGAGGGTAGGTTTGAAACCATGAGGGGCCCGATATTCGCAAACTTCGTGCTTGCTGATGAGATTAATAGGGCTCCACCCAAGACTCAAGCTGCCTTGCTTGAGGCTATGGAGGAGCTTCAAGTCACAATTGAGGGTGAGACGCTTAAACTTCCTCAACCATTCATAGTGATAGCCACCCAAAACCCCATTGAGTATGAGGGAACCTACCCACTCCCAGAGGCACAACTCGACAGATTCATGGTTAAGCTGAGCCTCGGCTACCCTGATGAGGGTGAGGAGGAGGAGTTGCTCAACAGGAGGATTAAGTGGATGACGGACGACCCAACGGGCTATGCCTCAACCGTGATGAACGCTGATGAGCTACTGGCCATTAGGCAGTTCATTGAGGGTAGAGTGAGGGTTGATAGGGAGGTGATCAAGTACATTCTTTCATTTAGGAGGATTAGGGATGATGATAGGGTTATGGCCGGCCCAAGCCCAAGGGGGCTGCTCTCGTTGATGAGGATTGCCAGGGCTATTGCGGTTATTGATGGTAGGGACTACGTCATACCCGACGACGTCAAGTTCATGGCGCCGGACGTCCTTGGGCATAGGGTCGTGCTTAAACCCGAGCTAGCCCTGGAGGGCGAGGTCAGTGGTAGGGACGTGGTACTGGAGTACGTTAATAAGCTACCCGTACCCAAGTGATTTAAATGGTTAAGGAGGTCGCCAGGTCTTACTTCACTCTACTGGCAATACCAATAGTACTCTCCGTGCTGGCCTTCATAGGCACGGCGAAGGAGCTCCTAATACCCGTCATATTCTCCGTGCTCATGGTCACCCTCGCACTGTACACGGGGGGTGATGAGCCCCAGGTTTCCGTTGAGCTGGTTTTAAGTAGGGATAGGGTTTTCACGGGTGATGAGGTTGAGGTTAAGGCTAGGGTTAGGGTTAAGGGTGGCTTCGGTCTATTATCCATAGCCCTACCACCAGCCTCATATAGGGATAGCAAGGACTACGCGAGGTACGCCGAGAGCCTAGAGGTGACTAGGGGTAACTCAGTGCACGTGGTCTTCAAGGGCTTTAGGGATCTTGACAGGGAGTACGTGGTGAGGGTTAAGGCGCTTAGGAGGGGTAAGTTTGAGCTTGGGCTTGTTAAGTACACCTACCACCACATGTTCGGCTTGAGGATTATTGAGGGTTCGTGGGATGAGGGGCTTAGGTTAACCGTACTCCCAAGGTACAGGGTGATTAGGAGGGGTGTGGGTAGGGTTAAGCCATCCCTCGTCACACCCAGGGTCACGCCAATAAGGCTAGGCCCCCACTCCACGGACTTCATTGAGGTTAGGGAGTATGCGCCAGGCGACCCATTCAAGTTCATAAACTGGAAGGCCTCGGCCAGGTCTACCCAAGGTAAGTTACTGTCCAATGAGTATGAGAGGGAGGGGCTTAGGACAGTGGTTTTCCTAATCGACGTCTCAGAGGGCATGAGGTATGGGCTACCCCACGAGAACCCACTCGAATACTCAATCTACCTAATACTCTCCCTAGCCAAGGCCCTGATTAGGTACGGCTACAACATAGGCCTATGGACCCTGCCCAACACGGGCATCTACGTAATACCCTCGTCGGGTCAGACGCAGTTCTATAGGCTACTAAACGCACTACTAATAATTGAGGGGATTAAGGAACCTACCCCCGAGGGTTACCTGGACCCTGGGTTGTTGAGGGTTATTGCCGAGACTAAGCCAATACTGATACTCCTAACCAACATAGCCGACGGGCAGTCCGTGCGTAGGTTGAGGAGTTACCTATGCCGGGGTGATGAGGGTAGGTGCAGGGGCTTGGGCAGGGTCTTAATAATAGACGTAACCCACGGTTCAATAACCCACAGGGAGTTGCTGGGCGAGTACATGGTAACCCCATGCCTCGGGGTTACCCCGAGTAGGGCTAGGCTGTATAGGGCGTTGCCGAGGTGGACCCAGGTTGTTGCCTGGGATCCACTCTGCGAGGGTGTTGGGAGCCTGGTGGCTAGGTTGATGCCTAGGATTAGGTGGTTGTCGTGAGGGTTGCCTCACTAGCCCTAGCCCTACTACTACCGTTAACACCATTCCTAACACTCCAATTCCTGGCAAAGTACCCAAGCCTCATCGTATACGTGGGGCTCGTGATAGTGGCCCTGGTAGGTGTAGTGGGCTGGGTTAGGGGTAGGGGGGTTGGTTACGCTGGCTTAGCCTCGGCTTTAATCTCAAGCCTCCTGGTTGCATTAAGCATGGGTTACATACCCTACCTCACCCACTTCACCCTAGGCACCATAAAGCCCTCCGCATTACCGTACCTAGGGGTGTCCATTGCAGCCAGCCTATACGCCCACTTCCTTGGGAACGCCTACGAGGTGTCTAAGAGGTTTGAAGCCGCAATGAGGAGGTATGGCCATGACCCGAGGGAGGTCAGGGAGCTCGACGCCATGAACGCCTGGGCCATTGCCGTGGGTGGGGTTCTCCTAGCGGTTTCACTAGCCCTATACGCACTCATGAGGGTTGCTACGGTGCTTGAACTACCCCCAATGCTGGTGTTGGCCGTGTTTATCGTGGTTTACCTGGCGTTGATGGCCATCGTCATGGTGCACTCCGCAACCATTAGAGGCAAAGCTTAAAATACCGAATACCCCATAATTAATACTAAGTATGCTGAGGTTTTCATCATTAACCAGGGCTTTAGCCGTGTTATTCGTGACGTTCTTAATACTAACAATAATAGTGAATATACTCATGAGCCACCTCTTAAGGTCTGGGGACATTAATAGGCTGCAGGAGCTCGTAAACCAGTATTCACTTAAAATCACCTATTACGTGGCCCTAATTATGACTAACCCGCTTGGTTTAACGCAAATAACCAGGGGGCTCGTTCCCCCTATTGAATCGGTGTCGGCGTACTTAGTGATAGTGCTCACGTTGCTTTTCATATTCACATCAATGCTACTGGCCGGCGTTGAGGACCTGAGGGGTTCATTACAGCTCATTAGGGTTAATAGGGTAACTGGCATGCCACTGCTTGGTTCAGCCGTGTTAATGATTGGGGGGTCGGCACTGGCCATTGGTGGGTTGGTGACGCCGCTATTCGCTAACGTTAAGCCCATTGTAACGTCGGGCGTTAGGCTTACGTTAAGTTCGGGAATGGCAATCCTCACTCTACCCCTGCCCTGGACCATGGTGCTGGGTTACGAGCTTTGGCTAGTGGGCGTTGTGGTGTTGGGCATAGTGGTCACAGCCACGCTACTGCTAGGGCTTAGGCGGGGTGGCTTCACGGGGCGCGGCGCCCTATCAACAATAGGTGCACTACTGCTCACGGCCGGCTCCATATACGCCTTCGCAAACCCGCTGTTTGGTTTCCTAATAGCCACGGTAGGCTCAGCTGTACTGAGCCTAGTGGGGGTTGGGCCATGAGGAGGGGTTACCTACCGGTGCTCTTCCTAGTAACGGCCCTGTTCATAACCTGGATCCTAATGAACTCGATACACCTCCTAATGGTAACGCCCAGTGGCACCAGTAGCTCAGCTAACCTGGGTAGGGGCTTGGGTTTGAGGGGCTTCGGGACGGGTTGGGTTGGCATTGGAATTGGGCAGTTTGAGTTTGGCTCAGGTTTGTCTGGGTTTGGGCATGGGCTACGTGGATTTGGCTTCAACTTGCCCTTCATGAGCCTAACCATTGCACTACCTATAATAAACGTGGCTATGCCTAAAGCTAATATGACCATGCCCAAAGCTAATGCGGGTATGCCCTTCATGAGCCTAACCATTTCATTACCGATAATACACTTGGCTACGCCTAAACTTAACACCCACCCAAGCTCCGTGAACACCACTTATCACGGCACCACGCCAGGGGGTGGGGGAGGGGGTGGGTCTGGTGGGGTTTCGGGCTCGGGCACATCCAGCCAAGGCACCACGGTTAAGGTGACCGCGGTGCACGTCGTTAACATAACCATGCAGTGGTTGATTTACCTACTCATAGCCATTATCGCCATTTTAATCGCATTCTCGCTAATAACCACCCTGAGGAACATGGGTGGCGCTAAGGCAACCGTGAAGGAGGGAGCTGGTGAAGAGGCTAAGGGTAGGAGGATTGCGGAGAAGCCGCTGGTGAAGGTTGGGGGGAAGCCCACGGGCACCGTGGGTGAGGAGTACCAGCAACCCAACTTGAGCGGAGTCTTCGTGCCGCTTAGGGGTTGGGGTGGTGGTAGGTTAATTAAGCTCGGCATTGATGCAGACCTACCACTGGTGTGGAGGGTTAATGAACCACTACCCATTGAGGTAGCCCCAGGCGCCACCGTTTCAATAAGCCCTGAGGGGGAGGTTGGGGGTGGTTACGTGGTCTTTAGGGGTGTTGGCTGCCACGAGGTGTCTGCTAGGCTTGGTAATGAGGCTGAAGTGCATAAGGTACTTGTGGTTGACGACTACACCAGGGAGGTTGTGGAGGTCTTCGAGAGGAACATTTTGAGGGGGGATGTTGACCACAGGGTGATGACGCCAAGGGAGATTTGCAGGGAGTTGGGTAGGAGGGGGCTGTTGAGCAATGGGGATTGCCCATCGTGGAGTAGCCTAAGGGCCTTTGAGGACGCCAAGTACGGTGGGTACGCAATGGATAGGGCTAGGTATGAGGAGTTCGTGAGGGGGCTTTACAGGTTGAGGGAGCCCTACGTGAGGTGGTGCGCTTGAGGACCAGCTGGAGGGGCTATGCAGTAAGGACAGCCGCCCTAGTGGCAGTCTACATACTGCTCAACGCCCTAGCGCCAACAACACACCCACTAGCCCTCCTAAGGCTCATAACCTTCATCAACGGCGTAATACTGCTACCATTAATAATCTACTACGCCATCAAAACCATCGGCGGCCTAATTGCCGAAGGAGCCACCGGCAGTTTAACCGCTAGGGGTGGTGGGGCGCGGGGCCCAGTGGTGATTAGGGTTCAGGGCTCAGGGTTAATTGGCTTGGTGCTAATGGACCTGGCGGCCCCAGCCATCGGCCTATACTTCGGCTTCAGTAACCTAGCCGTCTTCATAGGGCAGTTCACTAAGCCACCCACCTACTCCTACGTAGCCCAGGCTTTAACGGCGCTCTACATGATGATCCTCGGCCGGGTGATTAGGGGGTTTGGTAAGGGTCGCCTAGGCGGTGTGGTTAGCGATGCGGTGTCTGGTGTTGGGGTTGCCGTGTCCATCTACGGCTTCGCCGGGTTAATCTACCTGGCATCAAGGCCACTGGCCACCCCCTTCGAGGTCCTATCCCTCACGGTGGCCGCCACATCACTGGTAATGCTGGGTGGTTTACGTAACCCGCAGGTGCGTGAATTGAAGCCACTATTCAACAGGGTTAACGCAGTAATCTTCATCATAGCCTTCACCCTAACCCTAAGTGGCATACCCAGCCTAGCCAAGTACTCAGGCTACATAGACCTAGCAGGCCTAGTGGTGGTGCTGGGGCTTACTGGTGAGACGGCGTATAGGGTTTATAGGGCATACAGCACAAGCCTGGAGGGGATACGTGAGAGGGTGTATGCTGAGCATGAGAGGCAGGGGGGTGTGAAGGCAACCCAGGAGGATGAGGAGCTCCAGCGTGCATTAGTGGACTTCATTAAGTACGGCAATAAGGAGGGTTTAATCATGTACGCAACCCACATGCTAACCCTCTGCGACCAAGACCTACCTGGGATAAGGGATGCGCTGGGGGAGTTAATCAAATACAAGGAGACCTTAAACACTAACACCAGGTGGATCTGGAACCCAGGCGAGGTCGAGGAGGCCATGAGGATGGAGATGTCGAGGAGACTAAGGATCGCAGGCGACATCATAGGCAAGGTCACCAACTGCCGCAACACCAAGAAACAAACCCCAACCCCACCCACCTACCACCTCCACACTGTTTCTCAATAGGTGGCTTTTCACGGGATTCCACCATCTACCTCCCACCGTCACCCCAGGTCACCTCACCGCAGCACCCCCGCCACCTAGGGCTCCCTGCCCTACTGGTCTCGGAAACCCAGGGCACGGTTAAGGTGCTGAAACCAGGTTCTATAAATTCAATATCTTAAGTATTAACGGAAATGCGTGCCATAAAATGATTATGAAGACTAAAATACCCATCAACGGCAACCCATAACCCAGAGCCTTCTTTAAGTAAACCACGGATTACACAACCCCTACCAAAATATTCAACCAACTAAACCCCAATCCCAATCACCAGTCCAATGCTACATGCATTTTAAACGGTTAAAATGCATGAATCATGCATTTTACCAATACACACCATGGGTTCTAGATTCATTTGTCTTGTCATTGTTTTGCATGTTTCATGCAACTTCCTCATTTTGCATTGGATTTAAAACCATTGGAACATTATTTCAATTCCTTCATTTTCTTTCAATTGGAACAACCATTCAATCCCACCATAAGCACCATCGGAACAGGAATGAACCATAGAATGAGCTCTGAAACTCTGTTCCAATGACCACCGTTTATTTTAAACAGTAAAACTTAAAAACCCCTAAAAAACCAAAGCAACCAGAAGATCTCAAAAGAGAATTGAAGGATCAATGGTGTTATTAACATGCGGGGCCTCATTAATGGCCACGGAAGATCTCAAAAGAGAATTGAAGGTATATATAGATAACTCACTACAGTAATACCAAACACACCATGCGAAGATCTCAAAAGAGAATTGAAGGTGCCCTGCACTTCTCTGCGGCTGCCCTCTTCATTTGATTAGGAAGATCTCAAAAGAGAATTGAAGGTAAAAAGAACATCAGGAAGATACTGGGCTTCGCCGCTAAGGAGGTTAGAAGATCTCAAAAGAGAATTGAAGGAAAAACCCCCCTGGAGACACCCTACTGGGTGGTGCAGGTGAGAAGATCTCAAAAGAGAATTGAAGGGAATATATAAGTATTGCGTAGCTCCGCGCCACATTGCCGTGGCCATAGAAGATCTCAAAAGAGAATTGAAGGCTTAACCACACCCACGCCTAATTACACCAGCTAAGCGTATTTTAAGGAAGATCTCAAAAGAGAATTGAAGGCTCGCATATGCGAATCCACCTCACGCCACCCTTCTCATCAACAATGAAGATCTCAAAAGAGAATTGAAGGAATATTGCGCTACTATCAGTAGCACCTAATCTTATCTTTATTGAAGATCTCAAAAGAGAATTGAAGGTGCAATAACACGCCTCTCACCAATGCCGAGCTCAAGGCACTGGGAAGATCTCAAAAGAGAATTGAAGGACCATTCAGCAACTTAGCTAAGTTCATTACATCAAACCCATGAAGATCTCAAAAGAGAATTGAAGGAATACTCTATTACCGTTTGAACCACATCTAACGGACGGAAATTAGAAGATCTCAAAAGAGAATTGAAGGGCAACCCTAAACAACCAAGCCTCACCATTCATTCTGATGCTTGCTAGGAAGATCTCAAAAGAGAATTGAAGGATAACCAACCCACATAGGGTATCACTATCAACAATACGAAGATTAGAAGATCTCAAAAGAGAATTGAAGGTTGGGGACGAGTTCCGTGAGTATAGGGCTTCATGGATGGTGGCTGAGAAGATCTCAAAAGAGAATTGAAGGTTAGCAACGTCTCGACACCGAGGATTGCAATCCTCGGTGGGGAAGATCTCAAAAGAGAATTGAAGGCCCCACTTCTCCACCCACCAACACGAACATCACCTCATTGCCTCCGAAGATCTCAAAAGAGAATTGAAGGGCGAAGCATGGAGGCTAATAATAATCGCAGCAGCGAGGTCAAGAAGATCTCAAAAGAGAATTGAAGGTAATAGAATAGTAACGGTCAGGGAATTAGCAAGACTGTATACTTTGAAGATCTCAAAAGAGAATTGAAGGTAAAACATAGCGGGCGCAATGCTTTAAAACCCGCACTGGAGTGGGAAGATCTCAAAAGAGAATTGAAGGCCTACTCCTACCAAGCCTCGACACGCTTGTCGCCTGGATTGGGGCGGAAGATCTCAAAAGAGAATTGAAGGCGGGTTTAGACACTGGCCCGGTATTCTCGGGCATGATTAATAGGCATTAGAAGATCTCAAAAGAGAATTGAAGGAAGACTTCAGCCATCCTGGTAGCATTCGGGAACACAACCATCCGAAGATCTCAAAAGAGAATTGAAGGTTCTTTTGACTAATCAACAATGCCCTGGGGATTGGCCCCAGAAGATCTCAAAAGAGAATTGAAGGCAGCCACCACGGCGGGGAGGGTTTTGTTCGTCATCCTTCTGCGAAGATCTCAAAAGAGAATTGAAGGCATATGAATGAAACGGGAGTTTCTTGAGCAACACGCCACGGGTAACTGAAGATCTCAAAAGAGAATTGAAGGCCCAGTGGGGAGGCGGTTCGAAACCAATCCAAACCAATCCCCACCGAGGATCTCAAAAGAGAATTGAAGGCCTCCTCCAGTTGCCGTGCCCTGCCCGCCACCGCCAGGGGATGCGAGGATCTCAAAAGAGAATTGAAGGAGCAGTTGTGTAAGCCTCCTCTCAATGAGGCTTGGCTCACTCCTAAGAGGATCTCAAAAGAGAATTGAAGGCAGGTTCAGCCTGGATTTGGGTGCCTAGAGGACCTGGGTCATGTGTGAGGATCTCAGAGGAGAATTGAAGGCTGCGAGTACAATGTCCTTGGGGTTTGGATTAGATGCCTCTGGGGGAGGATCTCAGAGGAGAATTGAAGGAATGTCACTTGGCTTCGGCACAGGCCTCCCATCCCTGACGGCAATATCAGAGGATCTCAGAGGAGAATTGAAGGCCGTACAAGATATCTGGTCGTAGGGTTAGGGGCGCTAGGGCGAAGGGTGAAGATCTCAAAAGAGAATTGAAGGTTACTCTCCACGTATCGAATCCTGAAATTGAAAAACTTTGGAAGATCTCAAAAGAGAATTGAAGGCTCTTCATGCCAGGAGCCCACTACTTCGTGATTGATGATGCTGGAGGATCTCAAAAAGAGAATTGAAGGACGAGATTGCAACCTCCCCATGCACAGTACCAACAGGTATTTGAGGATCTCAAAGGAGAATTGAAGGATTGTTGCTACTGCAGGGGATAATCCTTCCCCCTCTAGTGGCAGGAAGATTTTTAGCTTATGCCGGT
>JAPWUH010000181.1 GCA_028275645.1 Caldivirga sp. | reverse complement strand
TCTTGAAACTGTGGTTCCTTAACCAATCCCTAATCGATTGATAGGTGCCTATCTCCCTCTTCCACCAGTAGTACTCGGCTTTAATTGTTGAGCCTTTTATGAGTATTGCCGTATCGGTGTGGTTGAAAACAACGGCAAACAAGTTATTCAAGCCAACATCAATAAACGCCTTGTTACTGCCCTTAGGATTCTCGATCTGCACCTTCTCATAGATGCCCTTAACATAACCTTTTGGATTACTCTTCGCTGGTTTAGCACCGACCTCAATTGGCACGTATGCGAACCACCTATTGCCTTCGAGCTTGATTACAAGCGTGCCTTGCTTGCCAGCCCACTTGATTCTACCAGCATACCTAATCCTCAACTGCCAGTCCTTTAGGACTAAATAGCCTTCACCACCGTTGATTGGCTCCAAGTAATACCTATCATTCCTAACCAGAATCCTTAGTTCCCTCTTCCCTAGGAGTCTGTCCTTCCAAAAACCAGGTGGTGATGGTTTATTCATGAACTTCGGTAGCTTGCCTTGTTCATACTGCCTAGATAGTTCGAAAAATGAATTCCACATCCAATTATTCAGGTTAATCACTTGACCAGCATTAACACCTAGCTTATCCTTGTACTTGTGGTAGTATTCGTGCTCCGTACCCTTGAAATCAACATGCTTACTTTCCCTCCACTGAATCAGCCTAGCGTAATTCAACTCATTCCAAAGCCTAGCAGCAGCATCAGCTAGCTTCCTCAGCCTCCTCTCCTGAGAGCCATTAGGCAGTAGTCTCAATCTAACAGTGCGTACGTTCCCATCTTGTTTGCGCCTACCCCTCTTTAGTTTAGGAGTGGAGGAGGAGGGAGTGCCTGGGTTGGTGGAAACAGTGGGTAATCGACCCACCGGCTCATCCAAGTAGCCTAACCCCCCTCTCGGAGGCACCAACCCAAGCACCGAGAAAACACAAGGCAAAGGGGAATTAAAACATAACCAGAAACAAAAAACCAACCAAAAGACCAAAACTTTAAGTTAACTAAAACAACCTCACCACAAACCACACCATAAAGGGCAAAGCTTGACCGTTGTCATTGCCTCACTGACGATGAGTGAGTAGACTATGAAGAGTAGTGCCAGTGAGAATACGCTTATTGATGGTACTGAGAAGCCCAAAACACTACCACCAAGTATAGCAACCTTTAAGGCATGCCAAGTCCCCCTCTTAGCGGCCTCGGTAGTCCTAACATTGGCCTTAGTTGACGCATCCATGCTTAGGAAGGCTGCCGCTAATGAAGCCAAGCTACCAAGCATCACTGACGCACCTATCAATACCGATTCAAGGATAACCTCACCATGTAGTTCAGGGTAGGCTGGTAAAACCCTTACACTGTAACCTGCGTAAACACCGAGGGCAACTATGATGGATATTACAAGTGAGAAAAGTATTATTGTCCTCATCTGCCTCCGCATGTAGGCAGTGGCACCCTCCCGTATAGCACTCCATACCCTAATCATGTTCTCATCACCAAGAGGTTGCCTATCTATCCACCAGTAGATGAATACAGCCACCACTATACCTGTAAGTCCAGCCAGTAATCCTGTGAGAACCAGGGGATTAATCATAGCCATAATTAATAGTAGTATAGGGAGCCTTATAATTCAGCATGGTAAAATGGGTGAAACAAAACATGAGTTGAATTGCTAAGTTATATTTTATAATTATAATTATATAGGATTTCCAAATAATATTTTTAGCCTATATAATCGATGAAACGTGGGGGGTAGTAATTAAAATCACCCACAATGGTTATTGCAATTGCCACTGCCATTGGGGATATTATTAATCATTAAGTATCATTAGTCTGGGTGAATTTTAAAAGCAGGTGGGTTACCTTAGCATTTATGGTAAATGAGGAGTTCGTAACACTGCTTAAATCCCTATCAGAGGCTTTCGGCCCATCTGGTTTTGAAGATGAGGTTAGGGAATTGGTTATAAGGGAGATGGAGCCGTACGTGGATGAGCTTGAGGTTGATAAGTGGGGTAATGTCATTGGTGTTAAGTACGGCGTCAGGAGGGATCTTAAGGCCATGGTGGCTGCACACATGGATGAGGTAGGGTTGCTCATAGACAGCATAGATAAGAACGGCTTCTTAAGGTTCAGGGGGATTGGTGGCTGGAACGAGGTAACGCTTATCGGGCAGAGGGTTAAGATTAAGACGCAGGACGGTAAGGTAATTAAGGGTGTAATCGGCAGTAGGCCTCCCCACGTGACACCACCGGGTAAGGAGCGTGAGGCGCCTGAAATGAAGGACCTGTTTATTGATATCGGCGTTGGTGATTCAGGCGAGGTTGAGAAGCTTGGGGTGAGGGTTGGTTCAGTCGCCGTGCTTGACAGGGAGTTTAACATGCTTATTGGTGACGCCGTCACAGGTAAGGCATTTGATGATAGGGTTGGCCTAGCAGTCATGTTATGGTCCCTTAGGCAATTGAGGGAGAGTGAGGTTACGGTCTACGCGGTTGCTACTGTTCAGGAGGAGGTTGGCTTAAGGGGTGCCCAGGTTGCGGCTGAGAGAATCTACCCAGACTTCGCCATAGCCCTAGACACCACGATAGCTGCCGACGTGCCTGGTGTACCTGAGAGGGAAAGTGTAACTAGGCTTGGGGCAGGCCCAGCAATAAAGATCATGGATGGTGGGAGGGGTGGCCTATTCATAGCACACCCAGCCTTAACGAGTTACTTAATAGACATAGCTAAGGCTAATAACATACCTTACCAGTTGGAGGTATTGATAGGTGGGACA
>JAPWUH010000006.1 GCA_028275645.1 Caldivirga sp. | reverse complement strand
GGAGTAGTGTCGGTATCCTGGGTGTGTTAATCTCCCTCGTAACCGTGACTAGGGCTGGTAGGGGGGCTTCCACAGTTTGCACAGCGTCCTCAAGGTCCCTCTTAGCCACAACCCTACTGCCCTCAATCCTCAACTCCCTAACGTAGGTGACCACGGGTATGCCTAACTCAGCCGCAACCCTGGGGCCAACCTGCCCCGTGTAGCCATCCACAGTGGCCTCACCTGCAATGACGAGGTCATATTTGCCCAACCGCTTTATGATGGACGCTATCACCTTAGCTGTAGCCAACTGGTCACTGCCGATTAAGGCTTCATCAGCCACTAGGTACGCGTCGTCAGCCCCCATTGCCAACACCTCCCTAAGGAGCCCCTCAGCCTCCTGCAGCCTCCTCTGAATAGGACCATACTTAAGGATCGAGACCACGTGAACTAAGCCACCAACCTTTTCCTTAACCCTAACAGCCTCCTCAACGGCATTCCTATCAATGTCACTCACCTTAAGCGGCGTCGACTCAACGTCAATCCTACCTTCACTAACCCTCAACTGCCCAGTATCCAGAGCCAGCTTTACAAGAACCACCACATCCATACGGCGTGGCCATATTGCATATTTTTAAATATAACCTAATATATAATGTATGTATATCACCATCACATTATATATTTATCCATAAAGTATACCGGTAACATCAATAAGAAGACCACTCTACATTTAAACACTATAAAAATCGGCCAATCAACTACTTCATCAATGCAATCAACTCCGCAGACATCCTCAACCTCATTCTTAAAGGCCATGGTGTTAGGTAGCATAATGTTTAGAATATGCTACCTAACACCTTAATAGGAGACTAGGAGGTTCACCGCCCTCTTAAATTAGGGTGTGGGTTTTCTTGGGTTTTAGGGTTACCTTTCTTCTAAGGATTTAAATTATGTCTTACAGCTGTTCACTATAGCATGGTATTTAAAAGCTTTTGGAGCTTATTTAATGGTGTTAACGCTAAAGCCTGCGCGTCATCGCTTTAGAGTCTGTTTGTGGGCATTCGGCACTTTATGTGGTCGCCTATACCTAAACCATCGTATAATAGTTTGCAGCCCTCAAGCATCTCCTTGATTATCGGATCATCGATTTCGTCAATACTGAGTATTATTAGGTCTAGGAATAGTCCTTCAGGCTTCAGTGACCTTAGTTTTAATAATTCATTGCGCGCATCGGTAATGTGCCTAAGTATCACCGCAACATCGTAGTCACTGTTGGGTAGGTAATCTCCACGGGCCCTAGATCCAAAGAGCACAATTGTGCTCTCAGGGATCTCCCTAACCAGCCTATCCACGTATTCCCTAAGGAGATTATCCCCATCCTTAACGTACCTAGCCAGGGTCCTTAGAAATCGACTTAATGAACCCGATGAGTCTCCTTGCATAGTCAACACACCTAACTGAAGTATCTTCATTATAAACCTTGGGTTTCCTACCAGGATAACGGGACAGGGAGTATTCACCGCTTAAGGCATCGGCATATACGTATAGCTCAGTGGGAACCTCAATACCAAGTGACTTAATGATCCTCAGCAGCTCGGCTAAGTCGTGGGTGAACGGATATGTGCCAACCTTTGCCATTAAGAACGCCTTTAGGTAGAGCTCAGCAGCCTGTTGAGCCTCAAAGCATGAAAGCCAATAGAGCCCATCCTTAATGTGATTCTCCGAGTCCCTAAGAAAGGCGTCACCCTTCTCCACCCACTCACTGGGCAGATTCATAACTTATTCAGACTTAGCGCAGTTCTATCTATTAAAGTTAACTTATCTTGAGAGGTAGAATAAAGACTCTAAAGGTTAATTAAGCCATTGCCGGTTAAATCGTTTGAATTAGTAATACCTCCATTGGCCTTAGCTTCTTGAATACTGAGTCCAGTGCCAGGCTAAGTCGTTAGGGTTACGTTACCAAGTAGGTTAATCCCCCCATCCCGAGTATTACTAGTGTTGCTGAATAATTACCCTTACCCTATGACAACCAAGACCCCCGGAGTGAAATCTACTCTCACAAGGCTGGGAGGGGCGTTATTTCCAACTGTTCACCTAGTTTTAACCCAACACATTGCCCTAAAGGGCTAGATCTGATGTTTATTTTATTACTAGCGAAGCATCGCATCGTACTAATGATTTACCTAGCAAGCAAGTTAAATGTTACCATCATATAGTAATTGTATAATTAGCAATTGAACTCATTCCTCGCAAACATGATAATAACATTACTTCGCATGGCCAAGGATCTGCCTTGTGAGGTTTAGTAGCTGTTCCACGTACTTTAAACCCGCCATGACCCTCCCAATATTGTACTTCGCCTCATGGAACCCCCATACATGAATATCATGGGCTATAGCCCAAGCTTCCAATACCACAGGTTCACTAAGCCTATCAGCAATTGACTTAGCGGCCTCACCGAGTAGCCATGTGAACCATCTACCGTTCTTCCTTGCCTCCTGGACCTCGGGTGTGTTTAGGGTTTCTGCAAGCGCCTTTATACACTACTCAACAACCTTATACATCTTCTCTGATGCCTGAACAGCGCCTCCCTTGGCTATGTATTCCCTAGCCTCCTCGAGGTACCTCTCCGCAAGCACAATCCTAGCTTCAGAGGTGAGTGATGGATCTACATTACCGCTAAGGGCATCCACAATAACATCAACCAAGTCTAAACCCATTGACTCAACCTCCTCAACAAGTCTCCTAGGCAGAGTAATAGTGACCACAGAACTGGACACAGGATATAGATTAACCATATCTTATAAACCTATTTCATCATCAACAGCCCTTCCGCAGTAGCGTTTATCCATGGTGCGACTTCCACCATGGGCGCTTCCCTTAAGGGATCATACACCTTCACCCTTAGGTTGTTGGGGTTGATTGAGGGGACACCACTACCCTCCCATTCACCTTAATACCCCATGAACAATACCACCCCAAGGTAAAGGCAAAACACTACTAAAAACAAAAACACTGAAAAACGCATAGGCGCTATAGTCTCTGGGTCTCAAGTTGGCTACATTGCCTTAGAGAATTAATAACCTTCAAATTGCTGCCAGTAGGTGGTTCCAACCCCTTCCCCCACTCTTTGAAGTGGAGGTTAAGTTACCTTCCATGTCTTACAGCTGTTCACTAATTTCAACATCCTACCCCCAGAAGGAGTGAGCCTTGTAGTTAATTTTATCAATTGGTATAGGTATCTCGAAGTGATGCTGCCTCAACTGTGAATGGCCCATTGTTATTACGAAATTACTTTAACTACGTAAGTTATTCCTTGAGTCTTGAGTGTACTGAATTAATTTATTTTGCCGTAAAGCCTGTTTCATGCGGCGTCATTATGCCTGGCTTAAGCGTTTTACCCACTCGATTGTCTTCTCGGCCAGGTACTTTATGTCTTTCTCTACATCGTTTAGGTTCGTGTAGCGGCTCACTATGTCCTCTGGGTCTAGGCCGTTGTATTGGAATTCATGTAGGTTGAGTGCTATGTCTGTTAGGTGAATTAATTCCCTACCGTAAACCTCCTCAAGCATTGACGCTACCTCCCTTAGCCTAATGGTTGGCATTAGTGCTATTATGATGTCTGCCCTAGACCTCACCCTACCAGTCCTATCCTTAACCACGCCTGTATAATGCCTAGCGATCAATTCCCTATTCTTCGCCGCGGCAGCCGATATCATGGCCTTCCAGGCTTGAAAGACCTTCCCTGAGGCATTCCTGTGGAGGCCCTGGTCAAGGAATTTGAGGGCTAGCTCCGCCTCCTCAAGCCTAAGCTTTATGTACTGTGAGGTGTCCAGCCATGGAGGTGTATGGGTTAGGGCCACGTACCTCAATCATCATGGGGAGTTTTAAACCTATAGAGGCACCTTTTTAGGGTTGTTCATTAACAATCCCCATAAACCTGAGCAAAGAATTATGGAAAAATCACCTGGCCCAGGAGGGCACAATATCCAGATATAGAGTGGGCTGTTTTAGTCTTCGTAATTATTTATGGTGCTCGTATTCATTAATGTTTAAGCGTCCGAAGAATACAGTAAAATTATGAGTCTTCTTGCTTGAGGGGATAAACCTGATGAGCCTGGTGGGGGGATCTCTATGCCGCCTTCGGTGAGGGGGTGGTGTGAACTGCTAGGTGACCAGCGAGGATTTACCCCGCAGCACGGGGACGGCATCCACGAAAAAGCCGTCAAGAAAGAGGCGGTGGGGATAACCCACCACCTACTGAGAAACGGTAGGTTATAAGCACTGGGGATTGTAGGTTACCTTGGGTTGCAGGTAACCTTGCTTCGCATGTTCATGGAGAATCAATGATTATAAATATTGGTAGAGCGCTTATGATGTTTGAGGTGGTTCATGGGAAGAGGTGAGGATTCTGTTGAGGTATTGTGGCATTTGGCTTGTTCAGTTAAATTTTTAAAGAGTAAGTCAATGGCTACTATCGATGAGCATAATAAGAAACCCTAGTGAGAGTGCATTGAAGAAGACCCACCTGAACCTAGCTATAATAGGGCACGTTGACCACGGTAAATCCACACTGACCGGTAGGCTACTCCTTGAGACTGGGTACGTCGATGAGAAGGCATTCGCCGAGATTGAGGCTGAGGCTAAGAAGCTGGGTAAGGAGGATTTCAAGTATGCCTGGATCATGGATAGGTTGAAGGAGGAGAGGGAGAGGGGTGTCACAATTGAGGCCATGCATGTGGGTTTCGAAACCCCCAAGTACTTCTTCACGATAATAGACCTGCCTGGTCACAGGGACTTCGTTAAGAACATGATTGTCGGTGCCAGCCAGGCCGATGCAGCATTACTGGTGGTTTCAGCCAGGCCAGGTGAGTTTGAGGCTGGGATAGGTCCACAGGGCCAGACAAGGGAGCACCTATTCCTAGCATGGACCCTCGGCATCAGGAGCCTGATAGTCGCGGTTAACAAGATGGATGTTGTTAACTATGACCAGAAGAGGTATGAGCAGATTAAGAGCGAGCTAACCAAGCTACTTAAGATACTTAGGTATGATGTGAGTAAGATACCCTTCATACCCGTTAGCGCCATTAGGGGTGATAATATCAAGTCTAAGAGCAGCAATACGCCCTGGTACAATGGGCCGACGCTCCTCGAGGCCCTTGATGCAATTGAGCCACCACCCAGGTTGGTGGATAAGCCACTAAGGCTACCGATACAGGACGTATTCTCAATAACAGGCGCCGGTACTGTGGTTACCGGTAGGGTGGAGTCAGGGATCCTTAAGGTTGGTGACCCAGTGGTCATCCTACCACCGGCTAAGGTTGGCGATGTGAGGAGTATAGAGACCCACCACATGAAGCTTGAGCAGGCTAAGGCAGGTGACAACATAGGGGTTAACATTAGGGGTGTGGAGAAACAGGACGTGAGGAGGGGTGATGTACTCGGCCACTTAAATAGCCCGCCCACGGTGGCTGAGGAGATAGTGGCCAGGATAGCCGTACTGGAGCACCCAACCACCATAGGCGTTGGGTATACCCCAGTGATGCACGTCCACACAGCCACTGTACCAGCTCAGATAGTGGAGTTAATCTCAAGGCTTGACCCAGCCACTGGGCAGACGGTGGAGCAGAAGCCGCAGTTCATAAAGAGGGGTGATGTGGCAATGGTGAGACTTAAGCCACTTAAGCCAGTCGTTGTTGAGAGGTTCTCGGACCTACCAGCCTTAGGCAGGTTCTCGCTTAGGGATATGGGCAGGACCATAGCAGCCGGGCAGATAATTGAGGTTAGGCCGGCTAAGGTCGAGATAAAGAGGTAATGACCCTTTCAAACGAAATAATCCTTAGTTTAAACTTCGATTTCAAAATAGACGGTCGGTTTTAAGGCATATGCCTTAATTCAGCTAATAGGGTAATTTTAGGGGTAATCAATAAAAACTCCCTCACCTTGAATCACCTAGGTGATTAGTGAGAAGGGGTGCTTCTGAACCTGTGATGAGTTGAACCCGGCATGACTTTAACCTCATTAGCCATGAATTTTAGGTTACCGAGATTTAGGGTGGATTTAGTTTAATTGCCCTATCGTACCTAACCTCCCAGTTAACCTTAGCCATCCTTGATATCTCCTCAAGCCTACTCATCACGTCACTACTCAACTTAACGTCTAAACTACCCACGTTATCCTCAAGCTGAGTAATGCTGGTAACGCCAATTATCGGTATTATTGTTACCCCAAACTCCTCGGACTTCTTAAATATCCATGCAAGGGCCAGTTGAGCATCAGTAACCCCAAGTTCCCTGGCTAACTCGTGGAACTCCCTCATGGCTTTTAGGGTTTCTGGCGTTAAATACCTCCAACGTATCTCATCCACGTAACTTGCTCTCGACATCTCCGGGATGCCGTTGAGGTACTTACCTGTCAACACGCCCTGGGCCAGTGGTATGTAGGCCATTATGCCTAGGCCATACTTCCTAGCCAGGGGAATCTTATCCTTCTCAATATCGCGTTCGATTAAGTTGTAGGGTTCCTGCATGGCTATGAATGGTAGGTGAATGCTCCTTGAGTATTCATATATGTACTGTATGTCGTCCGGGTGGAAGTAACTCTCACCCACGTAGTGAACTAGGCCCTGGGTAACCAGGTCCTTTAGTGTATCTAGGGTTTCCTCGATTGGCGTTGATGGGTCCGGCCTGTGCATTAGGTATATGTCGACGTAGTCAGTCCCTAGCCTTCTTAATGATTCCCTAATCTGCCACCTAATGTGCTTCCTGGATAATCCCTCGCCATTTGGCCAGGGTGCCATCCTACCCCTGACCTTGGTTGATATTACCAGGGACTCCCTGTCATAACCCCTAATAGCCTTACCAAGCACCTCCTCAGCCTTGCCGGCATGAATATAGTCAGGGCCCTGCATCGTGCCATGGTAGATGTTTGCGGTATCTATGAAGTTTATCCCAAGGTCAATAGCCTTCTTAATGATCCTAATGGACTCCTCCTCATCAACCTTGTACACGCCGTAAATATCCTTCTCCTTTAACGGTGGTAGGTGCCAAAGACCTAGACATAGTTTAGACACCTTAAGCCCACTGTTACCGAACCTAACGTACTCCATACGTAATCCTCATTCGCAGCCTTTTTAATTCTTCCCCCCATAGAAAGGGATAATAACACCACAGTTAGGGCTGGAATTATGGCTAAGCCGGCAGTTAAGGTCTCCATGATCACTGTGGCTGTGGTGTTGCTAGTTGCCATGTTGGCGATAGCCCAGGGCAACTATGAGAATTACGTCAAGATAATTAGTGTTAATTACACAAACCCGGTTGAGGTTGATCAGCCGGCAAACATAACAGTCCTTGTTGAGTACGCACCTCCATGCCTAATAACAGCCCCGAACTCATGCATGTCGACTATAATGGTCGTGTTGAGTAATGGCACATTCACGCTGGCCAGCCTACCCATAAACACAGCCCCTGGGATACTTAAATTCGTATTCACAGTCACATTTACACATGCAGGTTACAACGTACTTAACGTTGATCTGTATTATTGGCTTAACGGTTCATGGATACTTATCGATAGGAGGGTGGTTAATATAACTGTTGAACAGGAACCAACGGTTAAGTCGTACACCTACACCGTTAATTCCTCATCAATACTGGTAACCAGTATTGTTAATACGACGACTATAACCAGGTTCATTACGTTAACCTTAACAACAACCGTAACCAGGTTCATGAATAGCACAGTCTATTTAACAACGTACAGAACATTAACATCCATAATCACGGTTGTAACAAGTGGGAATAGCCCCAGTTATGCTTCGGTTAATTTACTTAACATATCTATGATTCTATCAGCAATAACGCTAATTCTATCAACAGCCATATTACTACTATTGTTTAGATATTTAGTAGTGAGGAGGTGAAGTTTGGCGTTAAACAGCCCTCAGTAATGGAGCCTTCACAGCGTGAAGCCCAGATTCATCAGTGCGCAAAACTAGGTCGTGGGCGTGATGCGAGTCTTAACGTGTGTAGCATCGGGTGGTTCCTGGAACTATTAGTGAAAGGTTAAAAACACCGAGCGGCTACGGTCTTAGTATGTTTAGTCCGCAAATGGCTGGGTATGACCGGGCCATAACGATATTTAGCCCTGAGGGTGAACTATACCAGGTTAGGTACGCCGGTGAGGCTGTTAAGAGGGGTTGGGCTACCGTTGGGTTAAAATGCTCTGAAGGTGTTGTGTTAGCTGCTGAGAAGAGGAAACTTGGCCCACTGATAGACTTGAACTCAATAGAGAAGGTTTACATGATAGACACCCACATCGGCGCCGCCTCGGCGGGCTTACTATCAGACGCTAGGGTGCTTATTGACTACGCTAGGGAGCAGGCCCAGATATACAGGCTACTCTACGATGAGCAGGCTAACGTTGAGTATATTACGAAGAGGATTAGTGACCTTGAGCAGGCCTACACGCAGCATGGTGGTGTTAGGCCCTTTGGAATAGCATTGATAATAGGGGGTGTTGATAAGAATGGGCCAAGGCTATATCAAACGGATCCAAGTGGAATATACTTTGGCTACTATGCAACAGCATTGGGGAGTGGGTCATCCATCATACTTGAGTACCTTGAGAAGAACTACAAGTACGAGATGGACCTTAACTCATGCATTAAACTCGCCATTAAATCCCTAAGCCTAGTGGCCGAGAGCCTAGACACGGACAGGTTTGAAATAGGTGTGGTCGACGTTAAAACTAGGATGTTCAGGAAGCTGAACGTTGACGAGTTGAGGAAGTACATTGAGGAGGCTAAGAGTGAGGGGCTACCTCAGAAACCAGGCACGTAATCATTAAAAATACGTAATAAGGCAATTGAATAATGGTCAATAAGGACTATTTTAAGGGGCTTGTTAATAGGGCAATTGAAAAGTTAAGCGAGTTGGAGAACCTGGTGAATGTTAATTCAAACAGGGTTGTGATAATAGGTGACCTGCATGGTGATGTTGAATCGCTGGAAAAGATAATCAACGACTACCCACCAGGTAACTGGCTCTACATAGGTCTAGGCGACTACGTGGATAGAGGCGAGTATCAGGTTGAGACCCTCGAGAAGGTCTTGAAACTATTCCTTCAGGGGGTTATGATACCGTTGAGGGGAAACCACGAGTCCTACGTAATGAATGAGGTTTACGGATTTATGGATGAGGCGCTGCCACTACTCGGCAGTAGCCTACTGAACACTGTGATTCATGAACTATTTCCATCACTACCCTACGCCGCCCTGCTTAACAATAAGGTACTGCTACTGCACGGTGGGTTGGCTAAGGGCCTTGAGAGGGTTAATGATATACTTAAGTTGAGTAAGCATGATGATGAGCCAAGCGACCCAGTGGCGTTTCAGATACTCTGGAATGACCCAAGTGATGAAGTTACTGGCTTTGTGGATAGCCCAAGGGGCCCTGGTGCATACCTATTCGGCCCAGACATAACCATGAGGTTCATAGAGGTCAATGATGTTGCCCTAATAATCAGGGGCCATAGTTACATCACAGATGGCTACTGGAGGTTTCATGAAGGTAAAGTATTATCGTTATTCACATCATCCTCAGGCCCCTACTATGGGGCTAAGCCTAAAGTCGCCGTCTTCTTAAATGGCGTATTAAAGGTAGTTGATGTTAAGTCCAGGAATGTGGTTATGGATATTAAACTCACCCAGTGAGCGTTAGAATAGCCTTGAACTTAGCATCCTCCTCACGGTCCTCCAACTCCTCCTCACTATCGGTGGGATGCTACCACTACTAACCCACCTCCTCAACGCCTCAATAGTCCTTGGGTCGCTTGGGTAACCGCTACCAAACTCGCCGTAGGTTTCCTTAAGCCTACTGATTATCGAATCCCTAATTACCTTAGCCACTATGCTTGCTGCCGACACCACTGGTATTGACTCATCCGCATGGTTAAGAACCACAACATCAACGTCACTGATGTTAATCATCCCCCTGAACCTGACCGGGTCTGGGTCGGGTGAGTCTATGTAAACCCTCTTAACACCCCTACAACTGGTGATTAGCTCCCTCATCTTAACTGCCTCAAGCTGGTTAAGCAACCCCCTATCAACGTAGTAGTCTATTTCACCGGGTTCAACAACTACGTGTTTTACGCAGGGGGCCCTGTTAACTATAAGCTCATATAGTCTCCTCCTTCCACCTGGGGTTAGTTGCTTGGAGTCCCTCACGCCCAGTTCCTTAGCCTCCCTATTGCTCCACGCCACAATGGCTATGACCATGGGCCCTATTACTGGCCCACGCCCAGCCTCGTCGATACCACCCTCAGTTCCGCTTAACACCGCCATTAAGCCTAGCCTTAAGCTCGCTTATTATGGTTAATGCCTCGTTGAATCTGCCCTCCTCAGCAAGCTCCTTAAGATACATTACCAATGGTAGGGTCACCCTTTTAACAGTGGACTTAACGGCCAGCAACGCGCCATCGCCGTCATCCTTTATTAACCCAGCGTTGATGGCCCTCTTAACCTCAGATTCCCCAACGCTGAAGCTCCAGCTCATTAATTCGCTAATCATGTTCTCCACTATCCTTTTAGCCAGTAGCTTCTTAAACTCGGTTAGCCTAGCCTCAACGATACCATCGGCCTCACGAAGTGCCCTCACTTTCCTCTCGATCATCTCGGACTCAAGGGCCTTCAACTCATCTATGGACACAACCCATGGAATCTCCGGGTCAACGTTCCTCGGCACACCAAGGTCAATTATGAGTGGCGTAGGTTTAATAGCCTCAAGGTCCCTCCTCTTAAGTAGGGGTTCAATCGCTGACGTTGCGAAGACCACCACTTCACTGCTCCTAATAATGTTGATTAGTGAGTCTAGGGGTGCGTACTTGAAGCCGTACCTAGCCGCCACCAGCTTAGCCTTATCAATAGTCCTGTTCACTATGGTCACGTTTTTGAAGCCCCTCTCAGCGAGCCTTCTGGCTACATCAGAACCCACGGAGCCGGCGCCAACTATGGCCACTGCCGCGTCACGGCCCTTAACCCTGCGTATGTATTCAGCCGCCAGTGAGCTAATGCTGGCTAATCCAATGGATATTTCAGGGTACTTACTCCTAACCTCCTTCCCAACCCTTATAGCCCTCTCAATGGTGTAACCCAGTAAACCGCCCAATGCCCCCCTCCTCCTAGCATCGTTGAAGGCTTCCTCAACCTGCCCCAAAATCTCCGATTCACCGACGGCTGCCGATTCAAGCCCAGCCGCCACCCTAAATATGTGACGCACCGCATCGACCCCACTTAACCTATCGACGTACTTAATCGTACCCTTAGCCCTATAAATCTCCTCAGCTGCATTGTAGTCATCCCCGTAGAAGTAGATCTCAACCCTATTGCATGTTTGAAGTACGAAGACCTCCTCATAATTCCTCATTAACCTGCCGTATACCTCATCACTATTCAGGTAGGTTTCGGATAGGGTAATCGTCGTGGCCTTCTTATGAGTTAGTGTCAGCGCCTTTATTTTACTTAAATAATCATCAATATTCATGGTTCTTAATCACCTCACTAACGTACTTAACTACCCTATTAATATCCCCACTCCTTGCAATTTCGAGAAAACGCTCATCACCCTTAAGCATGAAGTACAGTCTCATCCTTACGTGGGGGTCGTCAACCAGTTTCTTTATCAACTGCTTGGCCTCATACCAGGCGTTGACTATTGGGTGAATGTCACTCCTAGATAACGTAGCCTGTATGTAATCCCTAACCATCGATGCCGCAACCCCACTCTTACCCTCTGACGTTACCGCAAACCTTATGCCATTAACCTCACCCTCAAAGGGAACCACAACCTCTGTTTCACTGGCGTTGGTCGTATCATTAAACAGTATGCGCCTCTCTGAGGCTAACCGCCTTAACTTATATTTAAGTTCACTGTTGGTTGGTATTGCGTAGACCAGTAGGTTAATCTTGTCCATCACCCTATCGTAATTAAACGTGTTTGCATCCGCTATCACCAGGTCGACGTTACCCATTGAACTAGCCCTAATCAGTTCTGATGAAGGCTTAAGGGCTATAACTATGACGTGGGCGCCAGCCTCCAAGAACTTGAGAGCCCTCTTAGTGCCGACATACCCACCGCCTATAATCAACACACTCTTATCGCTAAACTCAATGTATAACGGTACCCTCGCCACAGGGAACGTTAACTGTGAGATTTAAAAACTTACCACATCTAAACTTCACCTAACCCTTAACATAAGCAATGTTAATATAATTAACCCTGCCGTTAACGTCAGTATTATTAATACCTCATGTGTAATTGCCGTTTTCTCTTTTACAGGGCTAAAATAAATTGTGGGAATTACGCCATGTGCTAGGTTACTAATGCTCATTGCGTAGTTTATCTTGGCTATAAATGGTGAACCGGATAGCGTGGTGATGTTGTAAATCACGTTTAATCCACCGCCAACCCAATTGCCGGCCACAGCAAACACCACCCCATTAATGTCCATTGGTATTGATAACGATTCACAATGCCTAACGTTAAGCACCGCTATGTATGGCTCCCATACGGCACCGTTAACGATTCCTCCCCCCAGTATCGCCGCTGTTGAGTTAATCCAATAGACGTCGAATATTACAGCGTTGGGGTTAATGCAACTGGTGTAATTAACCACGCTTCCATTAACGTAGTAAAGCAGTATGCTGCCCAACACGTAACTGTTTGTGATGCCTGAGAAGTAAAGTGATGGTAATGGTAACTGAGACTGCCTAATCGTCATCACCGGTATTAATACCTGGTCATTAAATTGGTATAGGCCAAGGGGTAATCCCTTAACCTGGGGCATGGTTACCGTCCTTAAGCCGTTGGGTGAGAGTGAACCTAGGAGTGGCGTTAAGCTACTTGACAGGGCCAGTAGCAGTAATGTTCCGTTAGGCATTACAGCGGCTGATACTGGCGTTGATGAAGCCCACTCGCCCTTAAACAACCCGGTTAGGTTAATGAATACCCCACTTCTTGGGTTTACCAGGAGGGCTGAGGCATATCCATTAATAACCCCAAACACGTAAATAGTGTCGTTAACCACAGCCAATGCGTAGGGCTGCAGGTTGATGGGTAGGTAATGGGTTAGGTTAACTACATCCACCATCCCTGCATTAACTAGCCTAAGGCCAATCAGAAGTGGGCTACTTGGGCTAAACCCGGTTAAGTAAACCCAGTCACCGTACTGGTAGGTGTTGGTTATGAGGACACCACGGCCACCATTAGGCAGTATACTCACGTTAAACCACCCAGTGCTGTTAACTATGAATACCTGTGAGTATTGGCTAATTGACGTGAAGTTTACGGTAATTGCAAGTAGGTAACCACCCCCATCGTAGAGGTAGACCACGGGGGCCTTCAATAATCCCAGGGTTAACACTGTTAGCGCCAATGTGAGCATGCAGTCGGAGCGTATGCCCTATGTAATTAAACCTTTCCCAGCACCGCTGAGGTGTGGTAAACTACCCTCCAATTGCTATTAACGCTAGGCCGAGTAGCAGCAGGGCTAGGCCAATTATGAAGAAATAAATGGCCTCAGGCATTACCCCAACCTGAACCTCGAGTATGAAGTCTCCGCCGTAGTATTGGCAAACACCGTAACTCACAATGGTCACCTGCCCACCCCTAATTATGCTTGGCGTTGATTGGCCAATGTTAATCACTGGTGGTACATATGAGCCGTATGAGAACAGTAGCGTTCCGTTCAGTGCATACACCTTAACCCTCATTGAAACGTGATATAGCCTAACGTATTCCTTAGCCAAGTTAATGATGGTGCTGTAGTTTAATTGCGGGGCTTTAGTTAAGTTACTGATTGACTCAAGGCAAAGCGTCGTTGCATTACGGCTAGTTGATGATGAGAGGTATAGGTGGGATAGGTAAAGTGACACACCAGCCACAACTATAGCAACAAGGCCCACTACCCTCATAATCCTCTTAACCTTAGTGGATAACCTAAGCATGTTAGCCTAAATAATGTCATCTGGTCGTTTAAACGCTTCTCTCCATACCCAATAACCTACCCTGTACGGGCTATGTAGAGTATGTGTGGGACCTGGTCGAGGATTAGGTTTAACCCAGTCTCAACAGCATCAGGTGAACCAGGTAGGCAAATCACCAGCTTGCCATTAACTATACCCGCGGTTGCCCTGCTTAACATTGCAGCTGGGCCTATCCTCTGGTAGCTTATGAACCTAAAGAGTTCACCGAAACCCTCAATCTCCTTGGTGAAGAGGGGCTTAACGGACTCGATTGTTACGTCACCCTTGGCTAAACCAGTACCCCCTATCAGAACCACCACGTCGACGTCAACCCTATGGGTTAGTGAATCCACGGTATGCCTAATCATCCCCTCATCATCGTTGACCAGCATTCTCCCAACCACCACATGTCCCCTACTAGTTACTATGCCTACGGCCAAGTCACCTGAGTCATCGGTGTACTGCTCACCAGCCCTAAGGCGCTCATACCTAGACGTACTGACCGTAACTATGAAGAAGTTAACCTTACTCGGCCCCAGTTTCTCATGCTCCTCGTGGTGTGACTTAACCTTAACACTACCTGAACCCACGTTAAGCCGTTTTTCATAACCCCTTTTTAAGGAGTGATGTATTAACCAGCCTAGGGTCGTCATCTAGGGTTTAATCCCAGGGAGTGGGCTTACCTAGGCGTCAGCGCTATGGACCATCATCAAATAGGTCCTCAGCGCCGTAAGGCCCACCATTAGGCCTTATCCGTTGCTCATCACTATTCATAGCCGCTAAACAGCCTTATTTAAATACTTAGCCCTAGAGTACCTTAAGCTCCTCCTAACCCTAATTGTGCTCAGTATTACTGAGTAGACGCTGTGTTCACTAATGCTTAACCTGGCTATATCATTAATGGCCTTCACCCTGCTAACCCTAACCGCGGCGCTAGGCCTAACATTGCCCAGATTCCTCCTAATGTACGACTCCACGAATAGTGATATGGCGTAGTCAAGTTGGTTAATTAAACCCCCTAACCATGCCCTATCCGCCGGTCCCTCAATACCCATGGCAAACTTACCCATCCTGGCCAGGTAACGAGCATAGAGCCTAGTATATGGTTTTGAGCCTGGCCTTAGGTTAATGGACATGGTTAACTCCCTCCTCAGCTCATCATCAAGAATGCCCCTCCTTAAAACACCGTTAATTGCCTCATGGGCTGAATGTGGGTCTAGGGTAACTAGAATTTCCTTGATGAGGGTCATTGGGTGAAGGCCCAGGTTAGCTGACATGAGCATTAGGTCAATTGGACCCCTCCCAATTGAATACTCAACTATGGCCCGCGTTAAATTACTACCCCCATATCCCCGTGTCATTAACCTCTTTATGTAGTCGTTTAGGACATTTCTAATGTTGGTTGAATCCCTAAGTAGGTATTTTACTAGTGTCGGGCTCCTAATGCCAGCTACGGGGCTTCTTTTCAATATGAACTCATCCCAATGATGAACCATCCCCACGTTTTCCCTTATCCTGACGGCTTTTGCGACCAGCGTATTACGCTTAGTCTCTAACTCCCGCATGATGCCCATTACCATGTTTAGGCTGTCTCGCGATAAGGACCCGCGTAAGCCCCTAATGGACTCCATTAACCCATTAACATAGTTAATGGCCCAGGGTGATGTTAACTTCCTGTACATGCTCATTGAATACATCAACCTACCCTTATCAACCTTCACTAAACTTGCCTTAATCAGGGTTACTAAGGCCCTTGTGTTAAGGTTCATTGCTGAGAGCAGCGTTGCTAAGGTGGCGGCATCATTCTTACCAAGGCCTATTAACCTGTCCATACCCCCTACGGCTTCGATTAGGCTTGGTAATAGTCTCCTTGAGTGGCCATGGGTTAAGTAGGTTAATGCTAACTGTGCATTACGCCTAACGTCAAGTAGCCTCAACCTATCCCTATACTCCATGAGACTTCTGAAGAACCAGTATCTGAGTCTCCTCTGGGCCTCACGGTTACTTAACATCCCCCTTTCATATAGCTCGAAAATAATGGACTCATTCCTAAGTAGCCTCTTTACCAAGAATTCCCTCGACTCGACCCAGTAACTCCACTTACCGCCAAGCAGTATCCTCTCAGTTACCTCTAATGGCCCAAGTGGCTTGGCTAACAGGTGCCTTAACTTAACCCTAGTTAAGGTATTGATACTACGCCTCGCACCAATTACCTCACCCAGTAGCCTCATCATGTATGGGTTACCTCTTGACTTGATGAACACCCCCAGTAAGCCATGGCTGCTTAATTGCATTAGGTATTTAGGCCTACTGTAAATCGATGTTAGTCTACGTATGATGTGGTTTGCCATTAATCCATTAGCACGTTCATCATTAATTATTCCCCTTAGGTCAGTAGTATCCCTACTATGCTTAAGCCTAACTAGACGTTTAAAAAGCCCAAACCTCTCATTACTGACAATGAATATTAGGTTCCTTAACTCGTCAATAAGCCTTAGTATGGGTACATTAATAGGCATTGATTCGCCGATTACAGTGAGCAGGGCGGTCATTAGGCCGACCAATGATAGTGGGTACATGAGCCATGTTAACGATTTTGGGATTGCAAGTAACCAACCAGCCACGTCACTACCCCTAAGGCTTTTATCAACCTCCCTAAAGTATGCGTATAGGTAGTTAGTGTAGGCTATTAACCTACCCTCATCACCCCACGTGCTTAGCCTAGAGCCTGTGATGTTGACGTAGCCATTAACCACCCCACTACCCCTGCACGTTACGTTAACCACGTACTGCGTTAGGTCCTTAGGTGGGGTTGGGTCTATGGGCTTGAACCATGCCCCATTACCCAGCTGAATAATGCCACCCACGATAGATGTGTTGAAATACTTAAGGGCGTAGTCCTCAAACTCGTTAAACATAGCTACCAACCCACCGTTAACCACGGTATCATTGCTTAGCCTCAATATGCTGATTGTACAATTGGGATTACTTAGGCCAACCCTCACCGAGGCAGCGTAAGCCCAAAGCACCATTGATGACGCCCCGTCTAGGCCCTGCGTGAAGTGTATTACCCCAGTACCATTGCTGGTTGTGTAAGACCAACTGGAGGGTTCATTAATCCAACGCCAGATCGCAGTCACATAACCGTTACTTACCAACATATGCACCTCAGGTTTGATACTTACCGATGTGATAACCCAGCCTTGAACATGTTCAGTGGTTACGGTTGATGTTGAGGGTACCTTAACCCAGTCAACGTAGGTGGAGTTTAAAGTCACTACCGTGCAGTTTGGGTCACCGCCGATGATTATTGATTCACCGTATGATATGAAGCCTATGCCGCATACGTAACCAGTGACCATGGTGTAGGGTGAGTTGATCAGATATACGTGGATATAGTTGTAATTGGGGATTGCATTAAGGGATTCATTAACAAGGTTAATTAGGTTAATCAAATTTAATGCGCTGGCATTATTAGGTTGACTAACATAAACAATCACCAGCATGAGGGATAAGATTACCGCAATTATTGGAATCACCAATGGCCTAATACCCCTAACCATGACTAGCGGTATGAGTAATGCCAGTGCAGGTGCACATGAGCTAGCCATGCCTTGTACCACATAAACCATGTGGTATATCATGTACATGAGCTGCGCGTAGAATAATGCAACGTACAGTATCTGCGACGCCAAGTCTATGAATCTCCCGAAAGCAACGTTGAGACCCATGTAACTTAAAACATTGTAAACGTTGATGTTGTTAATGAATAGGCCCATTACGTTGAGTGCAGTTAGTACTGCACTCTTAACTGCGATTAGGGTCAATGCTGATTCAGTGAACCTATACCAGTATGACTCGGCGTTAAGTATGTTGATTGGGTTAACTCTGGTAAATAGGCTGTAGATTGCTAGGGATACTGCCGAGAGACCTATAAACATTATTAAATCATTTATCAGGAAATGTTGGTTAAGTCTCCTAATTTTATAGAGAACGATAACGGATGCCTCAGCGAGTAATGCAATCAATTGTGCACTAATCATGTTAATGTGTTCTTCCAAAGCTCAATAAATGGGCCGAAGAATATCCTGTATAGCAGCTCACTGGCGAAGGACGCTGGGTTAACTATGTTTGAGCCACTTACGTAATTAGCGATTAATGCAATGGAGTAAACGGTGACGTATAGGCCGATTAACGTAACTATGAACCACTTAAAGTTGCTGAATAGGTCCCACAGGGCAGCAGCCCTAGCCCACCCGGTTGGCCCCAGCTTACTCTCAATGGCCTTAATAACGACGCTAATAACCATTAGCCATAGGGCTAGACCCCCAATTATACTT